>CAIYQA010000395.1 GCA_903928175.1 uncultured Spartobacteria bacterium
GGGGATCGTGCGGGTGTTGCGGAAATTTGCAAGCAACGGCACCGCCTATTTTGTGATGCCATTTGTCGAAGGGGTGGCTTTCGACAGCCTGATCGAGGAGCGCAAAGCCAAAGGTCGTTATTTTTCCGAGGCGGAACTTGACGGACTGCTTGATCGCATGCTCTCCGCCCTCGGGTATCTCCACCAGCGCGGCATTTATCACCGCGACATCAAGCCTGCAAACATCCTGATTACCAGCGAGGGAATACCCGTGCTCATCGACTTCGGTTCGGCGCGGCAGAGACTGTCGGAGCGTTCCATGACCGTCGTTGAAAGCGCCGGCTACACCCCCTTCGAGCAACTCCAGAGCCGCGGCAACGTCGGCCCATGGAGCGATTTGTATGCCCTCGGTGCCACCCTCGCCAAGGCCATCACCTGCGAAACACCGCCCAAGGCCGCCGACCGCATGATGGGCGATCCTTGGACGGGCTTGGCCAATTCCGCGCAGTGGGCGTCCTCATACTCCCGTCCATTCCTGCATTCCATTGATTGCTCGATGGCCGTCGATCCCTCGCATCGCTGGCAAGGCGCAGAGGAATGGATATCCTCTCTCCGGCAGGGGGAGAGCAGCCCACCTCAACCGGTCTCTTCCACTCGTCCTCCTCCGATCCCGCCAACACGGCCACCCCAAGCAATCATTCCAACAATGGCAGTCCCGGCTCAAGCAAAAGGCCCCACTGGCGTTGGAGGTTGGTTGGTGTTTTTCTGCGTCATTCTGACGATTATAAGTCCTCTGATAGTTCTTGGACAGATGGCTGGCAGCTGGGAGCAAGCCCGACAGGCCTTTGGGGTTTATCCCGCTCTCAGAGCCGCCTGCATGTGGGAGAACTTGGGGCTGACGGCACTCCTGATTTATGGCTTTGTAGTTGGCTGCTTGATATGGAATGGCAACCCGCGAGGCCGGGAAATTGCCAAGAAATTCCTGCTGATTCGCTTTTTGGCCTTTATCGGTGTCGAGGTGATTGCTCTTGTCATGATGGGAAACCTTCCTTCAGAGATTGTTGGGAGCGGCATCACCGGGGTCTTCGGTGCCGTGTTCCAGGCGCTGGGCTTCTTCCTCGTGTGGTGGTTTTACTTCAAGAAATCCAAAAGGGTGAAAAACACGTACGGCGAGGAAAGAGCATAACATGAACGATTCGACATCAGAAAATATCCCCCCATCCGGCGGCAAGGAATTGCCGGCGGGCACCCGCATCGAGGAATTCGTGATTGAGAAAGTGCTCGGCAGCGGCGGCTTCGGCATCACCTACCTGGCAAAGGACACCAGCCTGGGCCGGCAGGTGGTCATCAAAGAAAACCTGCCCAGCCAGTTTGCCCACCGCGATACCACCAGCCTGACCGTGTGGCCCGGGCCGGGACGCGAGGATCAGGAAAACTTCCGCTGGTCGTTGGAAAACTTTTCCCGTGAGGCCGCAACCCTGGCGTCCTTGCGCCATCCGGGGATCGTGCCCGTGCTGCGTCGCTTCGAGGCGTTTGGCACCGCCTATTTCGTGATGCCCTTTGTGGAGGGCGTCACGTTGGACGAATTGCTGGAGTCGCGGCGTGCCAAAAAACAACCGTTTTCCGAGGACGAACTGCGCGGCCTGTTGGAGCACGTGCTGGCGGCCCTCGATCACCTGCATGACCGCGGCATCTATCACCGCGACATCAAGCCCGGCAACATCCTCATCACCAACGAGGGCATCCCCGTCCTCATCGACTTCGGTTCGGCCCGCCAGCGGCTTGGCGAGCGCTCGATGAC
>CAIYQA010000396.1 GCA_903928175.1 uncultured Spartobacteria bacterium
ATCCGCTCCCCCTTACCAGCGCCCTTGCAGGGCGCAACCGGTTGTTGCGCGGCACCCAGGGCGACGCTGCGCTCTGCCCTGGGCTGGTTTCCCTTGCGCTTTCAGCGCACAATCAATGCCACAACGTCAAACGAAAATGCTTTAGCGTGCGATCCGCGGCTGGATTTGTCGCCGCCGCGGCGTCCCCCTACTCCACCGCCATCCGGCGCAGGGCATTGGCTGCAAACTGCGCCAACCCGGCCACCATGGTGGGCGGCCCGCTGCAACGCACCGCCTTGAGGCTGCGCTCGGATTTGCTCGTCAACTCTGGCTCGCCCTGGACCACGACCAGCGCACAGGCAAAATGTTCGCCAAGAATCGCCAGAGCCCGCTGGAGCGCCTCCTCCTGAGCGGGATGAACGACTGCGGCGGGCACGGGATTCGGCTTCGGCGGTCGATCCCCAAACGTTCGGCAAAGCAGATCGGCGGCAAAAACCATCAACCCCGTCGCTGTCGTGGAGCAGCCATACCAGCGCATCATCTGGGCGAATTGCGGCTGGCCCTCTTCATTGACGAATTGGGCTTCGGCAACCATTGCGACGTTCGGAAAATGCTCTGAAACGAGTTGGTAAGCGGCTTGCAAAGCCTGTTCCCGCGGATCTGTGGACATCGCCGAATTCTGAGGGTTCTCCCGCCGGTAAGTCAACTCCAGCAGAGCTTTCATTGACCTTTTCCCTGCGACAACCGTATATTCGCCTTGCTATGCAATCCCTCTTTGATGGTGTCATCCTCGCCGAAGGCAAAACGAAAGTGATCGGGCAATCCCCCGCCGATCCCGAAAAGGTGATCATTGTCTCCAAAGACGACATCACCGCCGGGGACGGCGCGAAACACGACCTGCTCAGCGGCAAAGCGGCGATGGCAACGCGCACCACCTGCAACAACTTCCGGCTGCTCAAGGCGTGCGGCGTGCCCGTGGGCTTTGAGGAACAACTGAGCCCCATTTCCTTTTCCGCTCCCAAATGCGAGATGCTCCCCTACGAAGTGGTGATCCGGCGCGAAGCCCACGGCTCCTATCTCAAGCGCAATCCCGGGATGGAAAAAGGCCGCCTCTTCCCGCGCCTGCTTGTGGAGTTTTATCTCAAAACCAATGGCCGCAAATGGAACGCGCACGACCTGCTTTGCGACGATCCGTTCATGAGCTACGACGAAGCCGCGCGCACCGTAAACCTCTTCGAGCCGTCCAAGCCGCTCGCGATGCAAAAACCGTTCCTCACGCTGCCCGAAAGCGAAGTCTTCACCCACGAGGGCGAATCCAAGTTTTTCAAGGAAATGAGCGCCATCGCACGTCGCGCCTTCCTGGTTTTGGAAAAAGCATGGCAGCTCGAAGGCGGCACATTGGTGGACTGCAAAGTCGAGTTCGGCCTGACCGCGGCGGGCAGCCTGCTGCTGGCCGATGTGATTGACAACGATTCCTGGCGCGTGCTCGAACACGGTGCCTACCTCGACAAACAGGTCTATCGCGATGGCGGCACGCTCGATGCCGTGGCAGCCAATTACCAGCGCGTCGCAGGCATCACCGACCGTTTCCGCGTCCCCGTCCAGCGCATCCTCATCTGGTCGGGATCCGTCAATGACGACGTGACCCCGGTGGAAAAAGCCGTCGCGAAATTCTCCGGCGGCACGCTCGAAACCACCCGCATCGCCTGTTCCGTCCACAAGGAACCCGTGCGCGCCATCGCGGAGTTGAATCGCCTGGTCCAAGCCGTGCCCGAAACTGTGATCATCGCCTACATCGGTCGCTCCAACGGCGCGGGCCCCACGCTTTCCGCCTGCACCACCGTCCCGGTCATCACAGTGCCCGCAAACTTCAAGGATTTCCCCGAGGACGTCTGGTCCTCGTTACGGACCCCCTCCAACGTCCCCGTCACCACCGTGCTCGAACCATCCAACGCCGCGCTGGCCGCACTGGAAATCCTGGCATTGCGCAATCCGCGCCTCTACATGCACCTGCGCGAATCTCTCGAGGAACGGCTGGCCGGTTAATCCCCGGAGCAGCTTCGCTCTGGCGTTATGCCCGCCAAACCTCCACTCGACCTGGTCCGGATAGGCAGCTACCTGCGCCAGGATCAAGCTCAAGAACGGGGCCTCGTCGTGCTCGCATTCGGGTTTCCCTATTGGGTGCTTGAGGAAGAGGGCCTCTTTAGCCTCTACGTCGCCGCCCCCGATGCCGAGCCGGCCACCCGCGAACTGGAAAAATTCGAAACCGAGCGCGCCGCCGAACGGGAACTCGCCCGCGAAACCGCCCATCCCCCGCCCGCGCCGCTCCGGAAAAAAGCAAAGCCGTTCTCGCTCTTCGTCTTTACCTGGACGATGTGCCTCTACTTCGCCATTCAACGCGATCAAGGTCCGCACTGGACAAACCTGGGCGAGTCCAGCGCCGACGCCATCCTGCACGGCGAAATCTGGCGAACCATCACCGCCCTCACCCTCCACGCCGATCTTGGCCACCTCTTCTCCAACCTCGCCGCTGGCCTGCTCTTCGCCTGGGCGCTGCTCCCCCTGTTCGGCAGCGGCTGCACCTGGCTGGGCATGATCCTGAGCGGAGCCCTCGGCAACCTGCTCAATGCCGTGCTCCACAGCGGGGCCGAACACCGTTCCATCGGCGCCTCCACGGCCGTCTTTGGCGGGCTCGGGATGCTGGTGGGCTGGCAAATCGTCGCCGCCCTCCGCCGCCATCACGAACACCGCGACCACCCCTGGCATTTTCAAGGCATCGCCTTCCCCATCGCAGCCGGGCTCGCCCTCCTGGCCTTCCTGGGCGTCGGCAGCGAAAACAACCACGTCGATATCATGGCGCACGCCCTGGGACTCCTCTCGGGCGTATCTCTTGGACTCCTCGCAGCTTGGATGCGCCTGCCGGAAAAAACTCCGCCCCTCCTCCAGCAACTCCTCGCCCTCGCCGCCCTGCTCCTGCCGGCCCTCGCCTGGTTGCTCGCGTTCCTGGATTAAATATATTCCACCAAATCCCGCGTCGCAAAACGCACCTTCGCCAGCGTCGCATACGGATCATCCGCCGCGCGATACCCCGTCGGGCAAGCCGCTGCCGTCGCCAAACCCCGCGCCGAAAGCCCGAGAATCTCGTCATATTTCGCAGGCTCCAACCCCTCCATCGGGCAGGTGTCGATACCCAACAGCGCCGCGCTCGTCATGAAATTGCCAAACGCGATGTAAGCCTGTCGCAGATTCCACTCCTTCACCTGGTCGCGCAGCGGACCCTCAAGAATCTTGTCACACATCAACTTGCGATAACCCGCGAGCGATTCCAGCGTCACGCCCCGCACCTCCACAATCCGTTGCAGGAAAGAATCGATATGCTCCACATCAATCTCTTTTTTGTAGGCAAACACTACCAGGTGCGAGCAATCGGCCACCTGTTGTTGATTCCAGGAAAACGGCACCAGCGCCTCTTTTTTCGCCTGATCGGTAACCACCAGAAATTTCCACGGCTGGAGCCCGAAGGAAGAAGGCGAGAGGACGAGCGCCTCCTCAAGTGCGTCCCAATCCGACTGTGGGATCTTCCGTATGGAATCGAACTTTTTCGTCGCATAGCGCCAGTTCAGGGCATCGAGAAGCGAGTCAGTGGAGATGGGATTCATTGGCGTCGGTTGGGAATGGGTGATCCGTGGTCGGTTGATTGAAGGTTGAGCGCGCCTCAAGAAGCGGTCGCGAGCGAAGCAAATGAGAACGACAACCCTGGGCGGGGAGTAATTTAACGAAACTTGGGAAAGGGCGCACTCGAAAAACGCGTTTGCGAAAAAACAAAAAGCGCGCGGAAATAAGCTTGCAGGAAGCGCATCCTCCCTCCATATTCGCCGCCCACTTGCGATGACCCTATCGTCCAGCGGTTAGGACACCGCCCTTTCACGGCGGTGACACGGGTTCGAATCCCGTTAGGGTCGCCATGTTGCTCATGCTGAGGAACTTGCGAATTGTTGATAGCCAAATTCCACAAAACCTTTGGAACGGCTTTCAGACACTCTTCGCGCAATACCACGCAGGAAAACGAAGTCCGACACAAGTCGGAGACCACAGCCGCAAGGGAGGAATCGGGAATCTGCGGTTAGCTGCGTTAAACAATCACAAGATCGACGTCCTCCAGATCTTCCAGCAGGATCTCGTGTAAGGATCGCTTAAACAATTGCCAGGGCTTTTTGCTCCCTGGACGCCCGAGTACAATGTGGGTGATTCCATATTCGCGGGCGAACGAAAGTAGAGCATTTGCGACATTCTCGTGTTTGAGCGAGATGACCATGCCCCCCATTTTCTGCGCCATTTCCAGCGTGTCGTTCACGCGCCTTTGTGCTTCTGCGTCAATGCGGATAGCGGATTCCTTTGGCGTTCGCACATAGACGGCATACCACTGTGCATTAAGTTGTGCTGCCAGCCTCGCCGTTTTACGCAGAAGCCTTCCGGGGTCGGGACCCCGGCTGCTGATCGCGACCATCACCTGTCCGGTGGCGCTGAGTTTGGGCTCATGCTCGGAAGTCTCCCGTTGGCGGCGGTCGAGAAAATTGGCCGTTTCAGTTAGTGTCATCTCGCGCAAGCGAGTGAGGTTGTTGGAGGTAAAGAAATTTGCGAGGGCAGCCTGGATGCGCTCTTTGGGATAAATTTTCCCGGCATTGAGCCGTTCCTGCAAATCTTCCGCCGGGAGGTCGATGTTCACGATCTGGTCAGCGTTCGCAATCACTTCATCGGGGACTCGTTCTTTCACCCGGACGCCAGTGGCGTCCTCAACAATGTTGTAGAGAGACTCGAAGTGCTGGATATTGACCGTGGTGATGACGCTGATCCCTGCGCGCAGGAGGTCTTCCACGTCCTCGTAACGCTTGCGGTTCTTGCTTTCGGGTGCGTTGGTGTGAGCAAGCTCATCCACCAGCGCCA
>CAIYQA010000397.1 GCA_903928175.1 uncultured Spartobacteria bacterium
AAAAAAAGCGAGCGCACCTCGATCTGCGTTCCCGGCGCGTCCCCGCCGTCGCGCACGTAATCGATCTTGCCGCCCGTGACCAGAATCTCCGTCCCGGCCACCGCATCCCGTTCGCGCGTGGAAAGCCGGAACCGGGCCACGCTCGCGATGCTGGGCAGCGCCTCGCCGCGGAACCCGAGCGTGCGAATCGCCGCCAGGTCCGCGCCCGTGCGGATTTTGCTGGTGGCGTGGCGTTCCAGGCAAAGCAGCGCGTCATCCCTATCCATCCCACAGCCGTCATCGACCACACGGATCAGCGAAATGCCGCCCCGGCGCATCATCACCTCAATCCGTCGCGCCCCCGCATCGAGGGAGTTCTCCACCAACTCCTTGACTACGGAAGCGGGCCGCTCGACCACCTCGCCCGCCGCCACCTGACTGGCGACTTCTTCAGATAAAAGTTGGATGCGACTCATGGATTAAGGCGGAAACAAAAGCGTGTCCGCAGATTTCACAGATTAACGCAGATTTCCGGAAAAGAAGAAAGGGGAGATCACGCCCAATTTTGTGCGCAAAACTGCGAAATCCACGGATTTTCCCTCCGTTTTGACCCCAATCTGCGGATCAGTTCTGGGAGGGCGGTTTGACTTCGCACCTGCGAATCGCTATTTTTGCCGCAGCTTTTCATGAACGATGATCTTTTCAGGCGCGAATTTCGCACCGTCCAGGACCGCCCCGAGACGGACAATCTCTTTCTGTGGACCGTCGGCATTATTCTATTGATCGGGGTCGCCCTGGCCTGCTGGCTCGGCAGCTACTACATCTTCGGCCATCCCGAGAAGCCCGACAGCTACCACATCCTCAAGGACGTCCTCCACAAGCTGGAGCCGCCCAAGCGCTTTGTCCTCACCGCTGCGCCCCCCGGTGTTTTCCTTAATCCGCAAAAAGCGTTTGAGACGTTTGGCAGCATGACCAATTTCGACTTGGACCGCAAAAACGAGGATCTCTTGCGCGATTACATCAACAACTACCAAAACACCAAGAATCTCGTCCCCTACCTCACCGGGCGTTACAGCATTCTCAGCTCTTACGAACTTAAGAAAACCGACTTCATGGGCGTCGGTTTTGTCGCGCTGGCACAGGCGGCGGAAAATCCGCAGATCGTCATCGAACACCTCTACCCCGCAACCCCGCAGTCGCTGCCGGTCGTAGAGCAGATGCTCCGCACCGGGCTCGATATCAAGCTCGAAAAATCTCTCGATCTTTCCGCAGTGATCCACGTCGCCCGCACCCCGGACGGCCGCCTGCAATTCACCCTTGTCCCGCTGCTCTACGGCTCTTATGCGCTCAAGCAAGGCAGCGGGAGCTTCAGCCTGGAGCCGCCCAAGGAGTTGAACCCTGCGGCTGGGCTCCCGATTGTGCGCGGGCAACTTTATGAGGACGCCCTGAAAACTTTTGCCGAATACACGCGCAAAAACAATCCGGCCCCTGCGGCAGCCGTGCCGGGAATTCCCGTGGCCCAGTCCGTCGCCTCCACCACGATTATCCAGCTCGATCCGCCTCCGACCCCTGTGGTGACCAAGGGCGGCACGCCGGAAGCTCCCCCCGCTGTCGCAAAAGCCATCCCCGTCGCCTCGCCCGCCGCAAAACCCAGCGCCGCGCCCATGGCAAATACAGCCCCGGCTCCAGCGGTTGTTCCCATTCCAAGCGCGACGCCTGCGGCGATCGCCCTCAAGCCGCCCCCTGCCAAATCGACGCCGGCCGCGAGCGTCACTCCAACCCGGGTCGCCCTCGCCCCACCCGCGCCCAAAGTCCCACTCCAGCCATTCCTGGTCTCCGCCCCCTCCCCCACGCCCGCCGCTGCAACCGCCGGAACCTGGCGCACGTACGCTCCCGGCAAAATGCCCCGGGGGCGGCTCGTCTCCCTCACCGATGCCAACGAACTGGCCGACAGGGGCACCGGCGGTGAACGGCTCTACCTGCGCGGCAATTTCACCGTCTCCGTGAGCAACGAAAGCCGCGCCGTGTTGCGTTCCAGTAATCCGCTGAGCAACGCCCTTTCCACTGTCACCAACGGCATCCCTCCCCGGGTCATTGTCGAATATCCCGCCGGAGCCGCCGCGCCCGCCAGGAGCACCGTGTTTTCCCGCGACGAGATGCGCCCGTTTGAAATCACCAGCGTGCGACGTGAACCCAACGGCCAGATCAATATTTTCGCAAGGGAAGTGACGACGGAATAGACCGGGTGGCCGACTGGCGCCGGAGCAGGGCGTGATTAAACCCATCCCCGCCGCAAGCGGACGGGGTATTTCAGTGCCGCGCCGCTCAACCTTACGCCGCAAGCGGCGGGGAATTGAACCCGAAGGAGATTAAAAGTGGTTTGCCTGAGCACCAACGGCGCTAGCTATACCAGCCTTGGGCAACGCCCAAGGACTTACCGCGAAGAAGGAAAGAGGGCTGTAGGCCCGCACTATTCCTTTGCACGGTTGGATGGTGCGGCCCTTCAGGCCTGCTCCTGTTTTCCGGGTACATGGGGCGGCGCCGTGGTTCCGCAGTTGGCGGAGCACCTCGCGCATACCCAGCAGACGGCACTGGGGTTGAGGTTGTGGTCGCTGTGGGTCGCACCGGCATTACGATCAGTTGCCGTCCGCCGTTGCTGAAGCGCAGGGGCGACATCTCGTCGATAATCTCGATACGGGTGAGACCGAAGCGCAGGGCCTTTGCGAGGTGCTGCCGGTTAAGCTGGACGGTGACATCCGAGCCGTTGGTTTTGCAGCCAGCCAACTCGATCCGCGTCCACTTGTCCGCGCCCGGCGATTTGCCGAGCAGGGATACCTTGTTCCCGGCGATCTCCAATCCGATGGCATGATGCCGGGAATCGTGATCGGGCATCCGGGCAATCATCAGGAGGACGGACTCCAACGCGCCCGGCTCGATCTCGACCTTGGTCGAGGCGTTGGCAGGATCAGGCAGGACAGCCCGCCATTTCGGATATTGTCCCTCCAGCGACCGGGCGATGAGCCGCCAGTGGTTGGTGGCGATCTCAAAGCGAGTCGGCTCGTTGCGCTCCGGCTTGGCAGCCCGGAGCGTCCAGTCGCCATCGGTATTGAACTCCTTGAGTCCGAGGAACCGATGAGCCGGGATGAACAGCGAATCCTTGAGCGGCAACTTGAACGAGTTGCTGCTGAAGAGATACTGGCCGTCCGTAGCCACGACGTAATGACCTTCTGGTTTGCTGACATCCAGGTAGGCCCCGTTTTGAGGTTCATCCGGGTCGGATCGGTGCTGGCGCAAACCATGGCGGCATGGATGGCGCCACGGAGGTTGCTGTCCAGATCCACGGGTTCGCCCCGGACTTCCGTGATGTCGGGGTATTCATCAAGCGGGATGGAATCACAGCGATGCTCGATCATCTGGCCCCCGACCGGGAACCGGATGGCGACCCGGTTCTTCTCGACCGGGGTGAGGAGTAGCGAGTCTTCCTTGCCGCAGCTTTTGGCGACGTTGTTCAAATCCTCGTAATGGACGAGGAACGCGATGGGTTCGCCTTGGGCCGGTCCGTCGAGTTGAACGATGGCGGTGGTATCGAGGTCGGTGCCGGTCAGTTCGATCCGGTTGGTTTTGGTGCGCTCGATGCGGATGCAGCCGAGCACCGGCAGCGTGGGTCGCCGGGTGATGATCTTGCCCAGACCCGCAAGGGCGGGCTTGAGTTCTGCCATGGGCAGGGTGATGGGATTCATGATGTTGGTTCTTTCTTGTATTGGTTGAAATGAAACAGCCCGCACATCACGAGGACATGCGGGCTGCTGTGGGTTGATTCTTTCTCTCAGTTGATGGTTTTGCCCTTGGAGGGGAGCCGATGAACGTGTTGGCGGATGAACTCCTTCAGGTGCGCTTCGCACCGGAGATAGAATTCGCCACCGACCCGGTTGAACCTGTGAGCGCGATGTTCAGCACAGGCCAAAGCAAAAGCTTTGACATGTTTTTTGCTGATCAACTTCACCACGATCTTGATTTGATCGCTCATGCGGCGGCCTCCATAGCCTTGTATTTAAGCTGATTCACGGTGCATTCCTCCGCCCGGATGTCATCCCGGACTCCGAGATAAATGGGTTGGAAGATGCTGCCGCCACGGAAGGCGTAGAGGTAGCGAACCTCCACGACAGTCCCGATTGCCGGAACCTCGTGGTTGGGCGGGATCGTGACGTTGCCAACGGGAACCACCTTGTCCCCGTCAAACAGCATCAGGCTGACGCTCCGCCGGGCGTTTACTTTGGTGACAATGAACGAAGCCGTCTCGTGGAACTTGAACTTCAACTGAGGTCCACCAGAATTGGGACGGCCCGCCGTGTAGATGGCATCGCCACGCTTGAAGACGACACCTTCCCGGTTCGCAGACTTGAGTTGATCGAACAACTCTCGTTTATGGCTGGGCTGGTAAGCCGATTCCACCAAGCTGATGTGCCGATGGTTGAAGGAGGCCAGCAGGTTCATCAGGTGCAGATAACGCTCCTGATAGGTTCGACCCCGCAGATCGTCTCCGTCGAGTTCCAGCAGATCGAAGGCGTGGTATTCCTCGCCCACGATTTCGCCATCGATGAGGAAGTCGGCTTCGGCCACCTGGAATTCCTTGGCGATGATTGCGGGGAACCCGGTGACCACCCCGAGCTTGTTGATGCCGGTGATGGTGTGGGTGAGCTTGCGCAGCATGAGCCGCCGACCGTCGTGCTTTTCCTGCATGATGTGGAGCCGGTCGCCCAGCAGGGCTTCCAGTTGCTCCTCGTCGATGGCGTTGAGCAGTTGCGGCAGGATGCCACTGGCTTGCTTGTCGCTGTGCTGGTACGGAGCGCCGTTCGCGCCGGGCGTGTAGCCTTTGGCAGTCTTCTCCCGGATGAGCCGGTCGTAGATGGTCTTGGCGGTGTCGTAATCGACCGAGGCTTGGGTCTTGGTGCCGGTGGTCAGTGTGGTGCCCCGGCGTCCGTAGGCGAAGGTGACGACGTATCTGCCGTCTTTGTGGTCGATGGCTGCCTGGTAGATTTTATCCGACGAGCCTTCACGGTAATACAATGTGATATTTTCCATAGGTTTCCTTTTTTTATTGGTTGATGAAATGGAAAAAGCCGGACAGCTCATAGGGAGCGCGCCCGGCTTTTCCAGTGGGTTGATGTTGGAGGGGTCAGCGGAAGACGAATTTCAGCACGAAGATCAAGGCGACCACCGCCACGACGACGACTCCAGAGCGGAGCGCTTCCGGGAGTTGAGCCAGGTTTTGGGCGACCTCGGTCATCAACCCTGATCCCGCCGCCATCCGTTCGAGGAGATAAGAGCCTACGGGAGCCACGAGGATTGCGGGAATGCTCAGCAAGACGGCGAACCAGATATTGATCCTGAACCATTCGCGAAGCCAGCCGTTGGGGGAAATCCAGTATTCGGCTCGGCAGAGCGAATATCGAATCACCTCGGCGGATCTCTCGACTGGGCCCAATCGGGACAGATCGGGTTCGACCCTGGGGTGGGCAATCTCGCGGGGACACCAGAAAACCAGCAAGGTTCGCGTCCGTCTTCCGTTCGGCTCCGGCAACTCGCCGGGACGATTACTTCGCTCCTGTCTCATGGCAAGCCCTCGTTCCAAGTGCCGCCCCAGCGAAGATGGCAAGCAGACAACCGCCCGCAAGCGCGAACGACGCCGCCTGCCATCGGTGGCGGGATTCCTCCCGTTCGGTTTTCTGCCGTTGGCTCTCCGCGAGGGCCTTGGTCAACTTCCCGAGCTTCTCCCGCTCATCCCGAAGCTCTTGCTCCAGGATAGCCAAGCGCCGGGATTCCGCTGACGGTGTAGGGGACGGTGGTGGCGATGGCAGCCCGTTCCCAGAGTCTCCGGGGCATCCCGCCAGCAGCGGAAACACCCCGGAAATGATGACGAGTTTTGTAATGAATCTCATCGTGTTCCTCCTTTCTTATTGAGGGTTATGGTTGGAAATGAAAAGAGCCGACTACAAATCGTAGTCGGCTCTGACAGGTTGACGTTAATTCCTACCTTTTTGGTTCAGGGACAGTTCCGATGAAACTGCCGGGATATCCACGAGCGCTAATTCTGAAGTTTTCTCCAGGCTGAAACATCCAGTTGATTTCCATCCACCCAACATCAATCGATCTATTAGGTTCCAGTGTAACAGCGACAATGCGATTTACTTCTTCGTGCAATTTGTGATTGTTCACTTTAACAGTCACTTCGTACAGAGGTTTATCAGAAGTGTTGGTAATGATCATTACCTTTCCCAACCCGACCATAGAGCTTCGGAACAGAACGGAGACAGGCGGCTCTGAAGCTGTATCGATATTATAAAGCGCAATAAGTCCTATGATGATGCCTGCAATCCAGAGAATAGTTTTCTTCAAAAAAACTAAAGTGGTATTCCACCTTCGGGAAAATCCAAATTCTTGAGGAGGTGTTGGTCTGGCACGGCGCGGTTCTGCGGGCGTTCAGCAGCCGTGCGTGCGTGAAGAGTCGCGGCTATTCGCTGCCGCTGCAACGGGC
>CAIYQA010000398.1 GCA_903928175.1 uncultured Spartobacteria bacterium
CCTTCAAATCTCCAGACGCCCCGAGAGACATTCGAGCAGTTTCTTTTCAATCTCTCGAATTGCCGGGAGCCGGTTACATTTGAACTCCTTGGCACAAGCGAGGCGGTCACTCCCCTTTTTGTTGCGCACCCTTCCGATGCCGTCCTTATCCGCCGTCAGCTTGGCGCGCATTTTCCAGAGGCGGTGCTAACGCCTTGCGAAAATAAGCTCTCCGATGCTTGGCAGGAATCAGCAGAGACGGCCATTGTTGAATTCGGTTTGGCAGACGAGTTTATGCTGCCGCTTGCCGTTGGGAAAATTGACGGCTTCGTTGGAATCGCAAGCGCCCTTTCGGAATTGAACGAAGGCGAGACGGGGCTGTTTCAGATTCTTTTTCAGCCAGTCCGTGCCCCGTGGGGCGAGAGCATGTTGCAGGCAGTGACCGACAATGAAGGCAATTCCTTTTTCACCAATCGCCCGGAGATGCTTCCCGCAACAAAACAAAAGCTCTCCCGTCCGCTTTTTGCGGCGGTTATCCGGCTTGCCGCCAAGAGCGATGATCTTGATCAAGCATGGGAGATCGTTCGCGGCATGGCCGGTGCTTTAAGCGCGGCAATTCACAAGGGTGGCAACGGATTGATCCCGCTCAAAAATGATGATTACCCGCTCCTCGATCACGAGGAAGATGTGTTGCGTCGGCAGACGAGGCGACCGGGGATGATTTTGAACAGCGAGGAATTGCTGGCCTTTGTACATCTGCCATCCCCGGCGGTTGCAACACCGAAACTTGCTCGTCAAATCCAGCGCACGAAAGCCGCTCCAAAAATCGCGGTTGGCGAACAAGGGGTGTTGCTTGGGCAAAACAATCACGGCGGGAAAGTGACAGAAGTGCGTTTGTCACCGGAGCAACGCACGCGGCATATGCACATTATCGGTGCATCTGGCACTGGCAAATCGACACTCCTCTTCAATCTGATTCGTGAGGACATCGAACGAGGCCAGGGGCTTGCCGTTCTCGATCCGCATGGCGATTTGATTGAGCGCATCTTGTCTGTGATCCCCAAAGAACGCATTGGTGACGTTGTGCGCCTCGATCCATCGGATGAAGAATTTTCTGTCGGCTTTAATATCCTCTCTGCTCACTCCGATCTTGAGAGAACCCTTCTCTCTTCCGACTTGGTTTCCATTTTTGAGAGGCTTTCAACATCGTGGGGCGATCAAATGAGTTCCGTTTTGCGGAATGCGATTCTCGCATTTCTTGAAAGCGAGCAAGGAGGAACGCTTGCCGATCTCCGGCGTTTCCTCATTGACCCGGCATTCCGCGCAACTTTCCTTGAGAGCGTTTCCGATCCTGAGGTCGTCTATTACTGGCGCAAGGCATTCCCTCAACTGACCGGCAACAAATCCATCGGCCCGGTTGTCACCCGACTCGACACCTTTCTTGCACCGAAGCCGATCCGCTTCATGGTTTCGCAGCGAGAGAACAAGCTCGATTTTTCCCGCATCATGGACGAGCGGAAAATCTTTCTCGCCAAACTTCCCCAGGGAGAAATTGGCCGGGAGAATTCTTATCTCCTCGGGTCGCTCATCGTCGCAAAATTCCAGCAAGCTGCTATGTCCCGGCAACGGCTTCGGGAAGAAGATCGAAAATTCTTCACCCTTTACCTCGACGAATTTCACCATTTCATCACGCCGTCACTTGCCGAGATGCTTTCTGGCGCACGGAAGTATCGCGTGGCTCTTGTGCTCGCACATCAGGAGTTGCGGCAACTTCAACGCGATGCCGAAGTCGCCAGTGCAACACTTTCAAATCCATACACGCGGGTAGTATTTCGCGTGGGAGACGCCGATGCCCGGACGCTCGCCGATGGATTTGCGTCGTTCAAGACAGAAGACCTCCAAAGCCTTGAGGTTGGCGAGGCCGTGTGCCGGATCGAACGGAGCGACCACGATTTCAATATCTCCGTTCCTCTCCCCGAGGAACCAGACGCCGCAACTGCGGCGGATACGCGACAGCGCGTGATTGAAGCATCACGTTCCCGCTACGGCACACGGCGTGCCGAGGTGGAAGCAAAACTTCGGGAGACGCTTTACACATCGCCAGCAACTGCAAAGCCATCACCCAAAAGAGAGGATGGACGGGAATCTACGCCCGACGCGCTAACTGAATCCGTTACTCCTGAGTCAGTTGCCCCGCAACAAGCGATAGCACCATCTGCCGTGCCGGTTGTCGTTTCAGAGCCAACCCGTCCAGCGGGAATGGGGCGCGGTGGAGAGGATCATCAGTTGATCGTCGCAAATCTCGCGTCGGAAGCAGCCCGACTCGGCTTCCGAACCATTAAGGAATGCGCCGTTCCAGGTGGTCGTATCGACCTCATCATCGAAAGCGCCCAATGCCGCTTAGCGGTCGAGGTCGCCGTCCATTCCAATACCGCCCATGAGATCGAGAACCTTCAGAAGTGCTTTGACTCAAATCCCGATTTCATCGTCTCTGTGTCTCCCCACGAGAATGTGAGAGAGAACATCGCAAAATCGGCCGTCCGATCATTCGATCCCGAAGCGTTGCGCAAGATTCGCTTTGAGACACCTGAGGCTCTTCTCGAATTGCTACGACAAATTGCGCAAAAGCAGGAGGCTGTCGCCGCGCCTGATACCCCGACTACCCGTATTATCGCAGGCAGGAAAGTTCGGACGCGACACCTTGAAATGTCGCTTGAGGAACGCCGGAAGAAGGAAACGGAAGAGATTGAAACCATCGCAGACCTCCTCAGAAACCGAAGCTCAAAAGAAGAAGATATGGGATCTTGATTAAGCTTGCAAATTTGTTTGGTAAAGGCTAAAAGACCAACACAATCTTTTATAACCTTATGGATAAACTCGCAAACAACGGCAAACGGGTTGGTATCTGGATTCGTGTTTCGACGGAAGATCAGGCCCAGGGCGAAAGCCCGGCTCATCATGAATATCGGGCGCGACGCTATGCGGAATTCAACGGGTGGACTGTGGTGGAGGTCTACGACTTGGCGGGCGTTAGCGGAAAATCGGTATGGGAACACCCTGAATGCCAGCGCATGCTCCGCGACTCGAAACGCGGACACATCCAAGGATTGATCTTCTCCAAGCTGGCCCGGTTAGCCCGCAATACCAAGGAACTCTTGGATTTCGCGCAGCACTTCGAGAAATACAAAGCGACGCTCGTTTCCATCGAGGAGAAGATCGACACCAGCACACCAGCAGGATTGCTCTTCTACACCATGCTTGGAGCCATTGCCCAATGGGAGCGCGAGGAAATCACTTCGCGGCTGCGTTCATCCATCAGCGTGCGAGCCAAGCTCGGCAAGCCTCTCAACGGCCTCGCGCCTTACGGCTACAAATGGCAGGAAAAGCAGCTTGTAATCGTTCCCGAGGAAGCTGCCGTGCGACGCGAGGCATTGGAACTCTTTCTCATCCATCGGCGCAAAGGAGTCGTGGCTCGCATGCTCAATGAAAAGGGCTATCGTGGCCGTTCTGGAAAACCCTTCGCGGATGTCCAGATTGACCGAATGCTTCGCTGCTCCAGCGCCAAAGGACTCTACAGAAACAACGTCTACCGCATTACCACCGTGGGCGGTTGGAAAAAGGAGCCCAAGCCGGAAGAGGAATGGGGCACGGTGGAATGTCCGGCCATCGTCAGCGCAGAACTGTTTGACCGGGTCGCGGCCATCCTTGAGGAGCAGACCAAGCCCGTTCGCAAGCCCGGCAAGAAGCCGGTGCATATCTTCGCAGGGCTGCTCAAGTGCGCCTGCGGCGGAAAGATGTATGTCTACACCCGGAGCCCAAACTACACGTGCGCCAAGTGCAAAAACAAAATCGGCGCGTCGGTGCTTGAGGAAATCTTTGTCGGCAGCATTGGTGGAAACCTCACCGATACCGAACAAATCGCCGCGCACCTTGAACGCTCACAATTGAAGATCGTCGAGCGCAATGAGAGTTCGGAAGCGATCCGCGCACAGTGTGAAAACCTGCGAGCGGAAATGAAAAAACTCTACGATCTCTACATGGCCGGAGGCCTCAGCGTGGAACAATTCAAAGAATTGAACACTCCCCTGTATAACCGCCTCGGTCAGCTTTCCACCGAGCTTCCCAAGATCGAAGGCGAAGCCGCCGCACTCACCGTTAACAACCTCTCGGTCGATGCCATCGCCCATGAAGCGCGCAACCTCGCAGCCCTATGGC
>CAIYQA010000399.1 GCA_903928175.1 uncultured Spartobacteria bacterium
GATGCCTCCCCACAAGCTGACGAAAATGGCGGCAAAAATGCCGAGATTGCGTCCCAGCAACACCGAAAGAACCAGCGGGGCGAAAGCGAAGGGAATCAAAAGCGGACCAAAATCGCGGTCGATGGCGCCGGTCCAGGTGAGCGCGAGAATGCCTTTCAGAAAAGCGAGGTGGATAAAGCAAATACCAAAGACCAGGAGCAGCCGGGAGTTGCGCGCGAAGGTGCGCGGATGGTTGATCCAGAGCTGCGCAAAGGCTGTCAGCGAAATCAGGAGGCTGGTCAGAAATTTCTCCATCCCCTGCGTTTGTTTTCCGGTGAAGATCAGAATCCCAATCCCGGCGCTGAACGCGGCGAAAATCAGCAATTTGGACGGGAATCCGTTTTCCAATAACTGCGCAATTTCACTGGAACTTCGGCGGCGGCGCTGTTTGGGCGAGGCGAGCCCTTTTTTAACGAGGCGTTGGCGGGCGATAAATTGGATCATATGCGTGAAAGGAGAGGCGCGGCTCAGGGGCGAACATCCCCGGAACGGTGGCGCTTGTAGGCGCGGACGATTTGGCGGACCAGTTCGTGCCGGACCACATCGCGCTCGCTGAAGGTGCAGAAGGAGATCCCGTCCACGTCCTTGAGCGCTTGCAATCCTTCGATGAGCCCCGAACGTTTGTTGCCGGGAAGATCGATCTGGGTGGCGTCCCCGGTGATGACGCATTTGCTGTCCACGCCGAGGCGGGTCAAAAACATAAGCATCTGCTCGGTGGTGGTGTTTTGCGCCTCGTCCAGAATGATAAAGGCATGGTTCAAGGTGCGGCCGCGCATGAAGGCGAGGGGAGCGATTTCGATGATGCCGCGCTCAATGTAGCGTTCCCGCTCCTCGTCCTCCAGCATGTCCTGAAGTGCGTCATAGAGGGGACGCAGATAGGGAGCGATCTTTTCCTTGAGGTCGCCGGGCAAAAACCCCAGCGCCTCCCCGGCTTCGACGGCGGGCCGGGTCAAAATGATTCGGTTGACCTGCTCTTTTTTAAGGGCGACCAGCGCCATGGCCATTGCGAGGTAGGTCTTGCCCGTTCCTGCCGGGCCAACCCCGAACACGAGATCGTGCGTGAGGATCTCCTGAACATACGTGCGCTGCGTGTTGGTCTTGGGAATGATCGGTGCGCGGCGGGGCGAGGTGACCAGCTTGGTATCCAGGAGTTCGTGGAGCTTTGCGCCTTCTTCCGGTTCGGTGACCGAACGCAGGGCATAGCCGAACTCGTGGCGTCGAATGGGCATGCCGTTTTGGCGGGCGCGTTCGAGTTGCTCAAAAACCTGGCGTGCTCGCTCGATGTTGTCCGCTGGGCCTTCAATGCGCAGCCAACCCTCCCGTGTGGTGAGGCGCACGGCGAGTTCTTCTTCAAGGGTCTTGAGCAGCTTTAAGTCGCCCACATACAAAGCCTGGAGCGCCCGAGCATTCTCAAACTGCAAAGTCTGACTTTCTGACATCGAATCGGTAATAACCTTCTCTTAGTTTAATGGAAGCGTTCCCGGTGTCAAACCTTGCTGTGGGGTTCCCGCGGGGCAAACGCATCTAAATAGCGCAAGAAACCGCAGAAAATGGCACGCGAATTGTTTTCGATAAAGTGTACTTTTTTATACACTTCTGAGAGAAACTCGGGATGCAACCTACCCGGCATCCCACCAGCTTGAGCGAACACTTTGTAAGTATCATCGATCCGCGCGTTGATCGCACCAAGGAACACCGCCTTGAGGACATCCTCATGATTGCCCTGTGCGCCATGCTTTGCGGTGCGGAGTCCTTTGTCGATTTTGCCGATTTCGGTCGCGCCAAGGAGGATTGGCTACGCACGTTTCTCGCACTGCCCCACGGCATCCCCGGCCACGACACCTTTGGGCGGGTGTTCGCCGCGCTCGATCCCAAGGCGTTTAGCGAATGCTTTCGCAACTGGCGCAGAGTTTGCGTCTGGCCCTGGACGCCGAAATCGTCGCCTTCGACGGCAAGACCCTGCGGCGCAGCCATGACCGCGCCCGTGGCAAGGAGCCCATCCACATGGTGAGCGCGTGGGCGGGCCGACAACGGCTTGGTGCCCGGCCAGATCAAGGTCAACGAGAAGAGCAACGAAATCACCGCCATTCCCGAACTGCTGCGCGCCCTGGAACTCGCGGGCTGCATCGTCACCATCGACGCGATGGGTTGCCAGAAAGCCATCGCCACGGAAATCTGCAACGCCGACGCCCATTACGAGCTGGCGCTCAAGGGCAACCACGGCACGCTGCACCGGGAGGTGGAGAGCTTCTTGAGGGACGCCCGCGAGCGCGGTTTCAAGGGCGTGGCACACGACCACCTGGAGACGGTGGAGAAAGATCACGGGCGCATCGAGACGCGCCGTTACTGGATCACATCACAGATCGATTGGATGGCCGACCGCCCCGACTGGGAGGGGCTCAAAAGCATCGGCATGGTCGAATCAGTGCGCGCGATCGAAGGCAAGACCACCAGCGAGCGGCGCTTCTATCTTTGCGGCATCGCGCCCGAGGCCAAGGCGTTTGCGCGCGCCGCCCGCGGTCATTGGGGCATCGAAAACCAGCTTCACTGGTCGCTCGATGTCAACTTCGGCGAAGACCAATGCCGTATCCGAGCCGGTTACGCTTCGGAAAACCTCGCCATCCTCCGCCACATGAGCCTGAACATCCTCAAAGCAGACACCACCAAAAAGCGCGGCATCAAAGGCAAGCAGAAAAACGCTGGTTGGGATCACTCCTACCTCCTCTCCCTTCTGAAATTTTAGATGCGTTTGCCCTGAGGAGGGGGGCACGGGCTGGATTTGGCGGAGTCGTTGGGAAACATTGTTGAGCCGGTCGCCCTCCTTGGCGCGGGGGGGGGGATGGGTCGAATATCAAAATTGAGCCGGAGCAGATCCACTGATTCTAGCGCGATAGTTTTCTGGCGATTGACGAAAATGTTTCCGAAAGGCATGGAGCATCCGCTGGTAACTTGGAAAACCGGCGCGAATGACAATATGTTTGATAGACTCATCCGTTTCGCGAAGAAGCAGTGCGGCGCGGGAAATCCGGCAACGTTGAATTTCGTTGAGCAAGGATGAGCCGGTAACGGATTTGAACCGCCGCTCGAGCGTGCGCCGATTGACGCCGGTGTGGCTGACAATCTCCGGAACACCAATCTGGTTGTGACTTTGTGTCCAGATGAAATCCATCGCCTCGTCCACTATCTGGTCGACGGATTGGACAGTTTTCGTCGAGTCAGTTGAAGTCGTATCCCTTAGGAAGTGTGAAAGTAAGCCAATAGCCTGCCAGGAAAACTGGAGCGAGTTGCGAGTGCCTGCGGCATCCACGGATTTCACCAGGTGTCGAAATTGATTTTCGAATAGCCGGGGACAGTCGACTTTAATCACATTTTTATTAAGCTGGAAGGAACCGTCGCGCATCCATCGGTGCGGAAGGCTGCCGTTGAATTTAATCCAGATGTTAACCCAACCGGTGGTCTTGACGGGACGATGCCGATGCCACTCGCCCGGTTGGTATAAGAAGGCATCTCCCGCGATCAAGCTCTGTCGGCCTTTTTTTGTCTGCAATTCGCCTTTCCCGCTCGTGATGAGAGAAAGGCAAAACTCGCCCAGCACACGGCCATTCTCCCATTTGAAGGAGTAATAGGGGGAATGCCCGGAACGCGGATATGCCTCTAGGGGATTGACTTTTTCCAATCCTGCATGGGTGACATAAAACGGCGCTTGAAAAAGCCGGTCATTGAGCGGCAGTGCGTGAACACAATTCTCTAAGTGTCGCATTTCGATAGAAGATAGAACAGCGCCGTGCGGAAGGTAAATGTATTTATCATCTAATACTTGAAAAATTCGGGAGAATGGCTGTCGCAAAACAGCTTCTCAAATATCTCGTTACTTCCGGAGGGCAGGTGCATCTTCCTGTTTCCACCCCCCAACCGTTTTTGGAGTCAACGTCTTTGCAAAATAGCGAGTGCAGTTTTCGTCTGTTTAGGCCCGTTCCATAGATATAAGTTTTTTTATGAGCATGTTTAATACCATCGGCAAGGTTCCCGATTCCACCGATCGGAAGGCGAATACGTTGCGCAAACTGGAGCGCATGAACAAAACTCTGCGCCACGAAGAGCCGGACCGTGTGCCCGTCAGTGACTTTTTCTGGGGGAGCTTCAACAAACGCTGGCGCAAGGAGCTTGGCTTGCCAGACGACGCAAATCCTTATTACTACTACGATCTTGATTGGATCACGACCGTGCCGAATATGGATCCGTGGATCCGGCCTTTTGAAACGCTAAAGGAAACACAGGAGGAAGTCGTTGTGAAGACCGGTTACGGCACGGTCATGCATAAGCTTTTTAATTTGCCGATGCCTGAGATGCGGGCGTGGGAAGTCGATACTTTTGAAAAATTGGAACGCGTTGAGTTCGATGACCCGCGGGACCGCCGCCGTTTTTTCGAGGCGGGGGACAATCAGATTGCTGGCGTCGGCGACGGCTTCGAGCGCAATTCGCCTGCGTGGATTGACACCGTGAAATCATTGCGGCCGGACTTCCCCGTCTTCGGCAGCATGGGGGAAGTGAGCGAATGCCTGACGCGCCTCGTTGGCCAGGAGAATGCGATGTTGTGGATGGGCGAAGAACCTGAGCGCATGGGCGCGGTGATCAACCGCATTGGCGAGCATTATCTCGAATGTGCCAAGGCAGAGATGGATGCCGGCAAGGGATTGCTGGACGGGTTTGTCATCTGGGGCGATGTGGCTTATAAAAACGGCATGTTCTTTTCGCCGAACTACTGGCGGGAGTATTTCAAGCCTTGGGTGGCTCAAATGACCGAATATGCGCATGCCAACGGTCTGCCGGTCATCTACCACGGGTGCGGAAACTGCAAAGCGATTTACCAGGATTATATTGACATAGGAATTGACGCCTACAATCCGCTGGAAGTGAAAGCCGGCATGGACTGCGTTGAACTGCGCAGGCAGTACGGACATGGCATGGGCTTCTGCGGCAACAGCGACATGCAGATTTGGGAAAGCGGCGACCAGGCCGCCATCTATCGTGAAGTGATGCGCAAACTCAATGCCGCCAAGGGCGGTGGCTACATCTTCCAATCCGATCATTCAGTGAGCAGCGCCGTTTCGGGCCAAACGTATGATTACATCGTGAAACTGGTGCGCGAATACGGAAAATATCCCATCCAACTCCCGCCGGAATTCGACGAGAAGATGTGACCTCCTTTCGCTCGGCCCAACCCATTTGATGATGAACCTAATCACCCCCAATCCCTTGCTTGGAGTCGGTTTCCACGCGGTCGGAGCCGGACTATCTGCCAACACCTACTCGTCGCAGAAATATGTGGAGCGTTGGTCATGGGAGACCTTCTGGCTGGCCCAGGCGGTATGGTGCTGGTTGTTGTGGCCGATCCTCGGGGCTCTATTTACAATCCCACAGCTTTGGCAGGTTCTCTCCGAAGCGCCTAAAGAGAGAATGCTGCTCTCGTTCCTGATGGGCATCGGATATGGCGTCGGCGGGATGGCGTTCAATTTTTCCATCCGTTACATCGGCTTTTCGCTGACTTATTCCATCGCAGTTGGCCTTTCCAGCATCTTGGGAACGCTGGTGCCGCCGTTGGTGCACGGGCAGGTCCATGAAATTCTTTCCCGCACAGGCTCCAGTTGGGTGCTTGCCGGTGTGATGGCGGGCGCGGCGGGGATTGCCATTTGTGGGACGGCAGGACATTTCAAGGAACGTGATTTGGATGCCGGACAGGGAACGCACACCGGTTTTTCTTTGGGGAAAGGGTTGCTGCTGTCGCTGATCGCGGGCGCATTATCGGCGGTGTATGGATTTGCGCTCGACGCTGCAATTCCCATTGTCGATATCGCAGAAAAACACGGCGCCGGCATTTGGAAAGGCAATGTCGCTTATATCTTTGCAAACACAGGTGCGTTCGTCACCTCCCTTGTCTACTGCACGTATTTGATGTGGAAAAACAAATCTTCCGGGGAGTTTAAGCAACTTCGTTCCGTGGGGGTGGGGGGCCGCCTGTCGATGAATTATCTCTTCGCGTTTATCACCGGCACGCTCTGGTATGGGCAATTTTTCTTTTACAATCTTGGCCATGTTCGGCTGGGCAAGGACTATGCCTTTTCGAGTTGGGCGATCCACATGATTCTCCTGGTGCTTATTAGTAATGGCGTCGCCATTATGTTTCGGGAATGGAAAGGCTGTGGCGGTCGCACCAAATCCACTCTCGGCTTGGGACTGGCCTTTTTATGCACGGCCATCCTGTGGCTCACCTACGGGAATTTCCTGGGCGCTCCCCTTGGCAAATAACTTTACTTCTCTATGAAACGCTACGGATCAGTTATCATTGTTCGACCAGAAAAAATTTCCGAATATACCCGTCTTCATGCGGCCGTGTGGCCCGAAGTTTTGGAAATGATCAAGGCTTGTAATATCCGAAATTACTCGATTTATCTTCGCAAACTCGCCGATGGCCGGCACTACCTTTTTAGTTACTTTGAATACACCGGCAGCGATTTCGCCGCCGATATGGCGAAGATGGCTGCGGACCCTGTTACACAAAAGTGGTGGGCCGTCTGTAAACCCTGTCATGAACCGCTTGCGGACCGTGCTCCGGGCGAATGGTGGGCAGGCGCAGAAGAAGTGTTTCACCTCGACTAAAAAGCTGTCTAAAAATTAAGTTTAGGCATCTGGCTGGTACGAGGAGGCAAGGGCGCTTTCGGCTCACTCAAATTGATCTGGGTGGACGGGGGCTACAGCGGAAAATTCCAGGAATGGTTGGCTGCTTTGCTCCCGTGGCGATCCATCCGAATCGACCTTCCCGAAGCTGTCCACCCATTCTTTGAACCGGCGTTCCGCAATTTTGCGGTCCGCTGTTCCGAGGGCGTGCTCCTTGCGCTTGCCCCCAATCTTCTTCATGGCGTTGGGGCTACTCGCCCCAAACCCTCTCTCCAACCACATCCACGTCGTTGGCGACGGAGCCGAATGGATTCGCCTTCAAAGCCAAGAGGTTTTTGGAGAACAGCGCAGCTTCCTCATCGACTTCTTTCACCTGAGCGAATATCTCGCCGCTGCCTCGGAAAACTGCCGTCCAAAAGCACCCAAGCGGTGGCTCAAAACGCAGCAAAACCGGCTCAAACGGGGCGCGGCAGACCTGGTGCTCAAGGTGCTGGAGCCGAACCTCGAACCCGAAGAAAACGCCGAGGACCTCTCTCCGGTGCGTTGCTGCCATCGCTATCTGCGCAACCGGCTTGATTGCGTCGATTATCCACGCGCCATTGAGGCAAAGTTGCCGATAGGCTGCGGCCTTATCGAATCCGGCCACCGGCATGTTCTTCAAGCCCGGCTCAAGCGCCCCGGCACTGCCTGGCTTCAAGAAAACGCCGACGACCTCGCCCAGCTTCGCGTCATCCGCGCCAATAATCTCTGGGAAGACTTCTGGAAAACCGCCGCCTAATTCTTGCACCACTTCTAATCGCGCCCACGGCCCGGGTGAGTCCATCGGATGCTTTTGACACGGACTGCGGCGGAGCCGGTATTCGTAATTTCAGCGTGTGCGATGAGGAAGCCGGGCTCGCTTTTCTCAAGGACCAGCTTGGTGGTGAGGGGGGTGGTGTCCAGCCCGGCGGCGAGCGGAGCAAGTCCGCTCCAGCCGCAAGGTTCGTCGTCATGGAGGAGTTCGATGGTCGTCATGTCTATAAAATTCAAGCCAAGGAGGCCGGGGTTGGTCGCGTGGTTTCTTCTTTGGCGGGGATCAAGCGCGCGGGAACCGCTTGCGTCCGGGCGGCATGGCCTTCGATAGATTGAATCACAAACTCCGCCGCCTCCGCGGCCATCTCCTGGGGATCCACCTCAAGCGAGGTGACCGGGAACGGATGCACGAGGTCATCTCCGCGGTTTGAATGGGTGATGATGCGCAACTGCGAGGGGACCCGAATGCCCAATTCCAGGATAGCCCGGGCGGCATCGCGGTACATCACATCGTCGAGAACCAAAAGTCCATCCGGCCGTTCCTGCGAGGCGGTCCAGAGATCGCGGAACCCCTGCCAGCCACTTCCCAAGAGGCGGGCTTCCGTGTCCTGAATCACCCAGCCCGGAGCTGTCGCGCGACCATGGTAAGCGATTCGTTCTTTAAAAATACGTGAGGCGTGGCGGTTGTTCGCTCCCGGCAATTCCGTGGGAGGGCCGGAAAAAAGCCCCGCAATCCGGCGGCACCCTTGGTGAACCAAATGATCAACCCCTGCCCGGATCATGCCGTCGTAATCCACCAGCGCGAGGGGCTGGTCGCTCCCGCCCAGCAGCGTCACTCCATGCTCTTTGGCCAAGGCGCGAAACTCCTCCGGCACATCGCCCAGTGTCCAGACGACTGCGGTGTAACGACCCCGCGTTATCCCGTCCCGCAGTTCGTCCAATCCGTCGGGACCGGAAGTGATTTGCAGGTGATTTACCGTCCTCCACCCGGCGCGAAGGAGGTTGCGCTGGAGCAGGGAGGTGAAGCGAAGGTGAAAGTAGAGCGGACGGGGACAAAACGCCACATCCCTTAGGACTAATGCCAGGTGGCCGTGCTTTTTGCGGTCGCAGACCACCACGCCGACCCCGGAGATGCGCTGGACGAACCCTTCCGCCTCCAATGCCTGCGTCGCATTGCGCAGGGTCACCACGCTCACCTTGAAGCGCTTGGACATCTCTGCTTCGGAAGGAAGCCGCTCCCCGGGCATGCGTTGCGAGAGGATCTCCTGGCGCAACACGGCATAAATTTTTTCGTGGAGACGTTTTTTCATTTGACGAGCTAAGGCCATATGGTCTTAGCTGGCTAATGTCAACAGAATTTCTCCCACTCAAAACCCCATGAAGCATCCTCTCTCCATCCACTGCGCCGATGTGTTCGGCGGCGAAATCCAATACTTCCGCCTGGATGCCCGCTACTGGAAGTCGATCCTCCTCAAGTTCAAGGAGGCGGGCTTAAAAAACGTGACAACCTATGTCCAATGGGCGACCCATCTCGTGGGGCCGCCCAGCGCGGAGCATCCGGCGGGCGTTCTGGATTTTGAGGGTAAAACCAACCCGAATCTCAACCTGCTCCATTTTCTCGACCTCGTGCAGGAACTCGGTTTGGAGATGAATTTCCGTTGCGGACCCTTCTGCTGCAACGAGATGATCCACGGGGCCTACCCGACCTGGCTCGTGATGGGGAATCCCGACATGATGTGCTGGGACTACCAGAACCGCACGACGCAGGGGTAATGGATTGGCAAGCGTGAAGGCTCCCAGCCCTCCTACCTGCACCCCAAATATCTCGACTGGTGCCGCAAGTGGATCATTGAGGTGGACAAAATCATCAAGCCGCGCCTGAAATCCAACGGCGGCTTCATCACGATGGTGAACCTCGATAACGAAGTGAGTTACATCGTGCAGGATGGAATGCTGACCTCGGATTACAATCCCGTGAATGTGGGGCGCGGCGGCTTCTATCATCAATTTCTCACCGAAAAATATGGCAGCGCCAGCGCGCTTCCGTATCCACAAAAATATGCCTCCATTGAGGACGTGCTTGCGCCGCGCCAGGTGCCGGATGTCGTGGGCGACGACTTCGCCTACTATGCTGATGGGTGTGAATTCAAGACGTGCGCGATGTCGAAGCATATCGCCGCCCTGCGTGAAATGCACGAGGCCAACGGGGTCAAGGATGTCACCTTCATGACGAATTTCAATCCGCACCGTCCGGAAGGGGTGCCGACGCGGATGAGCGAGTTTGAGAAAGCGACCGGGCCGCTTGGTATTGCAGGGTATGATTTTTACCGGGGCGTGTTCATGAGTTATTCCGGCTACCAGTCGATGGCCCGCGTCCTCAAACTGATGAACGCAACCCTGCGCTACACCTGGTCTGCCGAATTCATGTCCGGCACCTGGATGAAAGTGCTTACCGGGCGCGTCTCGGACGATCACATGCGCTTTATGGCGCTCTGTGCGCTGGCGCAGGGATGTAAGGCGATCTCCTGGTTTATGTTCCATGACCGCGATTGCTGGGGGGACGCGCCGGTCAGTTCGCACGGCCACGAGCGCCCGAGTCTCGTTGTGCTCAAGGAGATAAAGAAACTCGCCTGCGAAACCATCCAAGGCTGGGACGAGTTGGTTCCCGCCACCGATCTGGCGATCATCTACGACCTGACCAGTCACACGCATTCCTACCTGGGCGATCCGTCGCCTTGCAACGACAATGCGCTTTACGTGGGCGAGCCTGCGGTGGACGGGGTTCAGTGCGGCAAGGCCTCCCTGGAATACGAAGGTCTTTACCTCGTGATTGAACACACCGGAAGACAGGCGGCGGCGATCGATCCGCTCCATTCAACGGCCAAGCTGGCGGCCTCGGTGACGCCGCTCGCCATTCTCCCGGGTTCTCCGGTGATTCACAGCGTCACGGCCAGGGCGTTGGAAAGCTATGTGAACGAGGGCGGAAAACTCATCGTTTCCGGGGCATGGCCGACAAGAAACGACACGGGTGCGACCTTCGAGTTTCTCGGGGGCGCTCCCAAGCAATCAGGCGTGCTGGTGACCAAAGGCAAAGGCAGTGTCTCGTGGGTGCGCGACGGCCTGGGAGGAGGCCAACCGGAGGAGGATTCGCTCAAATCCATCGCGTGGTTGACGGCGGTATTGGACAAGGAAATCCCCGCCGCCAAAGTGCATGTCCAGAATCAAGCCGAAGTATCGTGGATCGATTGGAAAACCGGCAAGAACATGAAATCCGAGGGGGGCCACAGGGTTTACAAGCAGCCGCGCAATCTTTTCACCGCCGTGTTGCATGAAGGGGCAAAGGATCGCATTCTTTTTGTGCTGAATCACTACCCGGAAGCCGCCCGCGCCAAGGTTGCCCTGGCCGATGCCACCGCCACCGCGTTGATCGATCTCAAAACCGGGGAGCAATTCAAATTGCAAAACGCCGCCATCGAACTCGATCTCGATCGCAAATCCGCCAGCGTCTTCCGGCGACTTGGATGCGATTGAGGAGGAAGCGCATCATCAAATTTGGAAACTGGGAAATTTCGATGGCGGCTTTATGGTCAAGACTTACCAGCAACCCGAGTCGATCGGCATGACGGCAGCCCAGGCCCAGCGGCAGTTCGATGCATTCAAACGCTATGCGAAATATCCGCTCATTCCCCACGAGCCTGGGATGCACCTTCCCTGTCGCGGTTGAGCCGGAACATGTGAAATTCGGCAATCCAAATGGAGCTTATGCAAAAATTTCAAAGAATCGGCAGCCATTTTGTGTGGGACTACGGCCAGCCGTGGAGACCCCAAGTAGAGCCCGCCTTCTTGCCGGCCCGCGTCTCGCTGTGCCGTTGCAACGACGATCTCCTCGTGCGGGCGAACTTGCACGATGCGCACGTCATGACGGATGTCTTTCCGTTCAACTTCCCCGCCTTCATGCAATGCGATGCCTTCGAGATCTTTCTCGGCCCTGCGGATGAGAAGGCCTACTACGAACTTCATGTGACGCCGTCGAACAGTGTCTTGCAGCTTTACTTTGATGGCACCGATGCGAAAAAAATCCTGGAGGAGCGCATGGTTGCCAAGCCGCTTTTCACGAGCCAAACCGCGCTCACCCCGGAGGGTTGGAGCGTCTTCGCAAGGATTCCGCTCAAGGGCCTCTTCCCTGGCTTGCATCCGGAATGGTGCCTCTCCTTCGGGCGTTACGACTACACGCCGGGTCAGCCCAAGCCCGTGATCTCCTCCACCTCACCCCATGCCGTGTGCAACTTCCATCGCAAAGAAGAGTGGCGGCGGGTTGCATTGGCGAACCTCCCCGCGATAGCGCCCGAGTAAGCATTTCATTTATGCAACTCGCACTCTCCCATCTCGGGTACCGGCCGGATTCCCCCAAAACCATCACGCTTTGTCCGGGAACGGATCACGCAAATCTCCCGGAGCGCATTCCGTTTTATCTGCGCCAGAATTGCTTCCGCATGCCGCGCGAGCGTGTGGAGCCGGAGGGCTTCTCCAAACGTTTCCCGTGTCCGTTCGATCTGCTCAATGGCAAGCTCATCCCCGAGCCGGGCACGTTTTACTCTCAAGGCGAACTCGTGAAGATCGAATCCCGCTGGGGCGCCTTCTGGCAGGCGGACTTCAGCGATTTCACCACGCCGGGCAGCTACCAGATCGAGACCGATTATCAAATCTCCGCCCCCTTCATGATCGCGGACTGGGTCTATGAGCGCCTCACACACGGGTTACCGCAACCACGGCAACACCTTGCCGGATTCTCGCACGCGTGGTGCACGGCCTTTGTGTTGCGCAGCGCGTTGCGACGTGACGCATAACGGCTTCCCGAGGCGACGCCTGCCCGGCACCAAAACCGTTGTGTCAGGGAGCTAGAGGTCGATCTGCCAGGTAGGTTTGTTTTGATAGACCCATTTGTAATATTCGGCGCGGGTGAGCGAGGATGCCGCTTCGGCATCCAGAAGCACTTTTGCGCGGGGGTGGAATTGCAGGAGCGAGCCCGGTACGGATGCTGTCACAGGGCCTTCCACGGTTGCGGCCACGGCCTGGGCTTTTGCTTTTCCAAAGGCGAGCAGCAGGCACATCCGGCTCTCGATGATGGTGCCCAGCCCCATGGTGATGACGTGATGGGGGACTTCCTGGCCCCCAGTGAAGAAACGGGCGTTGTCGTTGCGGGTGCGCTCGGTGAGCGTCTTGATGCGGGTGCGCGAGGCAAGCGAGGAGCCGGGTTCGTTGAAGCCGAGGTGCCCGTCCGAGCCAAGGCCGAGGATTTGAAGGTCGATGCCGCCTGCGTCGTGGATGGCTTTTTCGTACGCGTCGCAATAGGCGGGCACGTCCCGGGCCAGGCCGTCGGGAATATGGATGCGTTCGCGCGGGATGTTGACATGCGCGAAGAAGTTCTCGTCCATGAACCGGTGGTAGGAGGCCGGATGGGCGGGGTCGAGGCCGATGTATTCGTCCAGGTTGAAGGTGGTTACATTGCTGAAATCGAGCCCTTTGGCGGAGTGCATCCGCGCCAGTTCTGCGTAGAGATTGCAAGGGGTGCTGCCGGTCGCCAGTCCCAATACCGAGGCTGGTTTTTCGCGCATCTGGCGGGCAACGAGGCGTGCGGCAACCTGGCTGGCTTCTTCGGCGGTGGGTAGGATGATGACTTCCATGGGGACTGTCGTAGGGTATGATTTAATGTGCGAGCCGGGACTGCAATTTGGCGCGGACTTCGTTGCGGAAGCTTTGGATGAAGCGGTCGATGTATTCGATGATGTCGAGCGACTCGTCGTGCACGAGCGGCGTGAGTTCCATTGCGAAGGCGATGCTGTCTGCGCGGTCCACGCTGTGGGATTCGAAGAAGGTGGCGTTGGCGCGGCGGCGGCCAAGCACGCCCAATTCGTAGCGTTTTCCGCCTGCAATTTGGGAGTCGAACACGCCGTTGAGTGCGGTGGCCAGGTTTTCATGAGAGCTGAGATCCTGAACCACTTTCTCCGCATCGGGCATCCAGTCGAGGTTGCGCCAGACCTCGCAGCCATAGATTGCCTTTGGGCGCTGCCCGGCTGGCAGGGCGCGCATCGCCTGGATGGCTGCAATGGCGACTCCGATGTGGGTGTCGTGTTTGTCGGCAAGGTTGTGGGTGTAAACCGCGGTGGGTTGGGTGGCGCGGAGCACGGTGATGAGGTCGTCGCGCAGGGCAGTGCCGTGCGGGTCTTTGGCGGCGGAACTCGGGTGGCCGAGTTGGATCATGGCTGCGTATTGGCCGATTTGCGCGGCAAGGTTCTGTTCTTTGCGGCGGACTGCCTGCATCTGTTCATCGCTAAACTGCGCGTAATCTCCCGTGCGCGCGCTGCCTGCGCCGTTGGTGCAGGTGACTCCGGCAAACCATTGATCCTCTTTTTGATAGCAGGCCAGAATCCCGTGATAGGCCATGAATTCGAGATCGTCCTGGTGCGCCCCGATGCCGAGGTGTGTGACGCGCGCGAGTGCGGCCTGCTCGCTGAGGCTGTCGGGGATGAAGAGTTCAGCGGTGGGATGTTGGAATTTCATTGGGGATTACTGGTTGATTTTGGGCAGGCTGGCTGCGGCGACGGCTTGGCCGACCCGGCGGCTTTTCTCGTCGGGAAGGTGGAGTTGGATCTGGCCTGCCAACTGGGGATAATCGCGTTGAAGCACCTCCTTGGCTTTGTCGAGCACGATGGCGCCGCCCTGTCCCGTGGTAACGCGCCCGAGGACCAGGACGTGGTTGATTTTGTAAAAGGCTGCGTAGATTGGCAGGGTGTGACCCAGGTAAGCGCCCACGGTTTCGTAGATGGACTGTGCGGCGGGATCGCCCTTGGCCATCAGCGCCTGGACGTGCTTGAGCCGTTCGGGCAGCCCGAGTTCCGCTGCAACGGGTATGCCTGCGGCGGGCAGTAATTTGTTGACCGCCTGTTGGGAAAAGTAGAGCGCGCCCACGCCCCGGTCGCCCGACCACTCGTCGGCGTCGGGGTTGATATAACCCGCCGCTTCGCTCGACCCCATCGCGATGCCGAGGAGGCCCGTAACGCCGAGCGACATCGCCCCGGCCAGCGCGGTGACATCGCCGTCGTTGGCCACTTCGAACGGCACGCCCCATTCTTCGCGCAGACGCAGGAAAAGATTGCGTGCGTACGGCATTTTGTCCGCCGGAATGGAGCGCAGCAGCGAGGCCACCATGAAGCGGTTGTCCACGATCACCCCGGCGCTGCTCCCTCCGATGGCGTCCACGCGGGGCAGGTGGGCCGCTGCCTTGCGGAGCCCTTCGTTTAGGTGCCGGTAGTGGTATTCCGGGTCAGCCTGGTCCTTCGGGTTCCACGGGAATTCATCGCTATAAACCACCTCTCCGTTCAGCACTGCCGCGACTTTGTAATCGCTCGCCCCGAGGTCGAACCCGATGCGGCAGCCGTCGAGGTTCCCGCCCAAGGCCATCTCGGATTCGCGCGCCGCCGGGAAGGCCTCCGGGTTTACCGCGACGACCTCGAAGGGCTTTTGGTAAACCTTCTCCATCAAATCCACGTCGAAGGCGCGCGCACTGATGCAACGCAGCGCCCACACACACACCACGTTGCGCTACGGCGCATCAGCTTCAAAGGGAGTCTCGATGCCGTCCGCCACTGGGCGCAGGTCATCCGAGCCAGCGCCGGAAACCCGCGCAAGCAAAGCCGTTTGGTTGCCAGTTTGCTGGAAGTCATTGCGGGCGATCCCGTGCCGGAGCGCTCCGAGCGAAGTGAGCCACGAGCCAAAAACGAAGACCAAAAAACTTCCAACTCCTTACCAAACCACGCCGCGAAATGGGTAATCTCCCTCACCGAAACAGACCCGATGCAAAAAATCCTAAAACTTCCTTATCTTAACGCCATTCGGGACCGACCCCTTTACTTTTACTCCATAGGTTGCTCTGGATGGGCTGTCAGAAGTCCATTGATGACAGACTGAATCATAGCTCCGGCTACCGGCGTAAAGAAAAATGCCCACAGAAATATCGTCACGGGTGAACGCAATCGGCACCTGCCAAGTTCTTGGCATTTGCTATTCAATGCTTCAATGAGGCTTGCCATTTCGACGAGAGATAGGAATGGGACAAAGATAGCGCCAAGTACAGCACCACGCGGCGACAACAGGGTACGTGATGGTGCAACAGCGGCAACTTCTCCATGTGCACGATACAGCCAATACAGACCGTAGAATGGTACGAAGAAAAGCAATGCCACGGTGATTGGTTCTCTTGCGAGAGGTTTCAACGTGTAACCCCGCTTAGGAGGCGGTGCAGTGAATAGCTTTGCTTTTACTGACAGGAGAATGAGCGCGCTGAAACCACGGGTATAACTGCGCCAATTAAAAGTGGTGTAATGTGGAGACTTTGCATTCAGCGCCAACGGCGCGACCC
>CAIYQA010000400.1 GCA_903928175.1 uncultured Spartobacteria bacterium
CTCTGGGAAGACTTCTGGAAAACCGCCGCCTAATTCTTGCACCACTTCTAATCGCGCCCGGGCCCGTTCTCATTGCTCCCTTTCCTCATTCCCAAACTCCATTTGGGGAACGAGAAGAAATCCGAATTGAAGCGGCTTTCCGGTCAATCCTTGCGCCGCCGTGATTTCTTCTTTAAGCTTTGCACGATATCACCCATGAAACGCTCGCTGCTTCCTGCCGCCCTCCTCCCGATTTACGACAAAGTGGCTGCCGGGGTGCGAATTTCCGAAGCCGACGCGCTGGCCCTTTATAATAGCCGCGATCTCCACGCGCTCGGGGCGATGGCCAACTGCGTCCGCGAACGCAAAAACGGGAATGTGGCGACCTACCTCCTCAACCGCTACATCAACTATTCCAATGTTTGCATTCTCAAATGCCAGTTTTGCGCCTTCCGGGCGAACCGGCGCGACCCCCACGCATTCGAGTTGGGGATCGCGGAAATCGTGGAAACCGTGCGCGAGGCGTTGGGGAAGGGGATCACCGAGATGCACATGGTCGGCGGGCTGCACCCGACGTTGACGGCAGATTGGTATCTTGAATTGCTGCGCTCGCTCAAGGCGCTCGACCCCGCTCTGCACTTGAAATGTTTTACTGCCGTTGAAATCCGGCATTTGGCGGAGCGGGTTTTCAAGCGCTCCATCGCCGACACGCTGGCGCTTTTGCGCGAGGCGGGGTTGGATTCGCTGACGGGCGGCGGTGCCGAAATTTTCGACGCCGAGGTGCGCGACCAGCTTTGCCGGGGAAAGGAGAGCGCAGAGGAATGGGCGGAAGTCCACCGCATCTGGCACCAAATGGGCGGGCGTTCCACCTGCACAATGCTCTTTGGGCACATCGAAACGCTGGAGCAACGGGTGGACCACCTGCGGCGGTTGCGGGAGTTGCAGGACGAGACCGGCGGGTTCACCGGATTTATCCCGTTCGCGTTTACACCGGAGCAAACCGAACTGTCCCACATCCGTCCCGCAGGCGGGTTGGATGAGCTGCGCAATCTGGCGGTGGCCCGCATTTACCTGGATAACATTGAGCACATTACGGCCTACTGGGTCAGCATGGGGCTGCCATTGGCGCAGGTGGCGCTGGACTTCGGCGTGGACGATTTGCATGGAACCATCATGGAGGAGAAAATTTTCCACATGGCGGGAGCCCAAACCCCACAGGAGCAAACGGTGGCGGCGCTGGAACGGGTGATCCGGGAAGCAGGCCGCGAGCCCGCACAGCGCGGCAGCCATTATGAAAGAATTTGAGGCATTGCGCGGGCTGCGCGTCGGCTGCGTGCGCTATTTGAATTCGCGGCCGCTCATCGAGCCGTATGACGGGCCGGTGGTTTTGGATCATCCCTCCGTGTTGGCGGCGGCGCTGGAACGCGGCGAACTGGATGTGGCGTTGGTCCCGGTATTTGAGGCGTTGCGGCTGCCGGGGTATCGGGCGGTGGACGGCGTTTCGATCTCCTCGCTCGGGCCGGTCTGGAGCGTGATCCTGGCCTACCAGGGCGCGCTCGCAGGGGTGCGGCAGGTCGCCCTCGACCCGGCTTCGCGCACTTCGGTGCATCTCTGTAAGCTTTTTTTTGCCGAATGGGGCGCTTCCATTCCTGAATACCTCCCGGAACCGGCCTCGCCGGAGGCCGCCCGCGTGCTGATCGGCAACCAAGCCATCGCCTTCCGCGAACTGCACGGGGAGCAATACCAAATCCTTGATTTCGGCGAGGAATGGACCCGGCGCACCGGGTTGCCGTTTGTGTTTGCCGTGTGGCTGATCCGCCCCGAGGTCCCAAATCCCGGGCAGATCGCTACGGCGTTTCGCGAAATTGCGCGCCGGGGCCGGGCTCAAATCCCGGAGATCGTCGCCCGGCATCGCGAACACCACGCCGGTTTTGCCCTCCGGTACCTGACCGAAAACGTCCGGTTTGACCTTGGCGCTGAGGAGAAGAAAGGGATCGGGCATTTCCGCAATCTTCTTTGCAAGCACGGGCTCCTGCCACCGGAGAGCGGAGCGCTTCAGTTTGTGTGATCTCCGCAAAAGGCACGAACCGGCTGCATGAAAATCATTCTGAAATTCACCGATGGGGAAGCGATCATTGATTGGGATGGGACAATCCACGCCGACAACCCGGTCCATCGCAGCATCATTGAGGCATTTATGAAGCTCCACCCGGCGAAGTATTATTTACCTCACCCATGGGAACCGATGGTCGACGAGATTCTGAAAGCATACGCCGGGTCGGGCAAACAGATCGTAAGCGGCAATAAAAAGCCGGAAGCTCCCGGCGCACAACCGTTGATTTACTAACAATATGCCCACACTACTTGAAGGGGAGCCGTCGAATCGGGGCTTTTGCGCTTTTTCGCGGCCCATTCCCTTTCCTATTTTGGGGTAAGTTTTCCTATTGAAATCCCCCGGCGGGCGGGGCATCATCCGAACTCATGCCCAAAGAAGAGGGAATCCAGACGGAAGGCACCGTGGTGGATGTTTTGCCCGGGACCATGTTCCGTGTGAAACTCCCCAACGGCTCTGAAGTGCTTGCGCATATCTCCGGCAAGATGCGCAAGAATTTCATTCGCATCGTGCCCGGCGACAAGGTGACGATTGAGATCTCGCCCTACGACCTTACCAAGGCCCGCATCACCTTCCGCGAGCGATAGGACGTTGGCGCTTTAGGCCTAGCGTGAAATATCCATCTGGCTCAGAATCCGGAACCCGTGGCTGGTGAGGACGGCGATGGCGCAATCGTTGTCCTCCACATGCAACGCCAGGGCGGTGTTGCCGCGCGGACGCGTCAAAAGGCCGTAGCTGCTGTGAATATTGACTTCGGCCATGAGCAACGCGGAAAGCAGATGGGGTAGCTCGTTGGCGCCCCCCCGCAGTTCCACGACGACGATGTTGCTCGCCGCAAACGGGATGTCGTGCAGTTCAAAAAGTTCCTGCGTCTGCTCCGGGTCGCTGACGACGATGCGGACGATGGCGCAATCCGCTGAATCCTGCACGTCCAGCGCCAGAACGAGGATTTCCCGTTCACGGAGGAGTTTGACGATTTCCGAAAGGGCTCCGACTTTGTTGGGCAGGAAAACGGAGAATTGTTTGACTCTGGGCCCGGAGATTTTTTCAGTGGTCTTGGTGGCGCTTTCCATGGCGGTTCCCTTTTATTTGTAGCTGTAAAGCAGGCAATAGGTGGCGGGTTCGCCGCTGAGCTCTTCAATGCGGAGGATGTAGGGGCCGCTCACCTGGGGGGAGAATCCGGCTGCCGCCTGCGCGTTGTTTTCATACAACTCGGTGGGCACGAATTTTCCCTTTTCGTCAAAGACGGTGATGGCGATCCGTTTGGCGGGGCCGCTGGCGGCGGCGATGAACCAGTATTGATTGCCGGAGTAAAGGTTGACCTGGATGAATTTGGGCTCCTTTGGGACAAGGGCACCGAACGTATGGCCATCGCGGCTCTTGAAACCGTCGTTGGAAAAACCTCCGGCGACCTCCAGGGCGCTGGCGCGCGCCTTGACCTCGGCATCGGTGGGGCTGCTGGCCGGTTCCGGCGCGGCAAAGAGCGGCAGGGTTGCAACGCAAAGGAAGAACACGACAAGAGCGCGCAGTGCAGACGTTCCTCCCTTCCTGATTTCCTGATTTCCTGATGTCATTTCTCTTCTTATTTCGCGTTGGGTTTGGTGGAGATGAGCCGCATGAGCTTGCTGGAGACTTCCTTCACCGCTTTCACATCGTTTTGTGAAGGAGTTTTGTCGCTGGAAAAAGAGACCAAGGCTTGCAGTTCGGGCAGCCCGGCAATGAGATCGGTCACGAGCTGGTTTTCCTTGGTTTTGGCGGGCAACGCTTCAAGCTTGGCGCGCATGAGGGCGACGATCTCGGGCTGGCGCAACAGCTTGGCGGCAGCCGGGGTGTAATTCTCCGCAATCCAGCCGCTGATGATCTCCGTGCCGCGAATCCACGCCCCAAGGGTGACCAGGCAGACCAGATCGGCGTCGTGCTGTTGTTCCAGCGAGAGCTTCACCTCATTCTGGGTGGCTTCGAGTTCTTCCTTGAGCGTGTTCCACTCGTTGCGCTCGGCGAATTCAAAGATGCTGTTGCCGCGCGCGATCACGCTTTCGCTTACGGCGAGGCATTTGGCCAGGGCGATGATATCTTTGCCGGTGTTCTTGACCTGCTGGGCGTCCTCCGCCTCCACGGCGATGTAGCCATCGGCGATAAGGCCCCCGATATTCAGGGCAATCTGCGCGCGGCTGGAAAAGGTGGTGGGAATGGGCGCCCGGTAGCGGGATTGCCAGTTGGGCTTGGCGACTTTGCTCAAGGCCGCCATCGCCTCGGCGGGGGCGGGGATCGAGACCGCTTCCACTTTCGCCACCGCAGCGAGTTCTTTGCCGGTCAATGGCGCGGGGGTGGCGGTGGCGAAAGCCGCCCCGCTCGAAAGGAGGAAAGTGAGGAAAATGCGAAAAAACATCACGAAAGAAGTTAATGAGCCAGCTGGGGATTGTCAGCCCCCGATTCCGAGAATCTCTTCGAGTTCCGCGACGCGGGCCTCGGCTCTTGCCCGCAACTCTTCGGCATTTTTGCGGCGGAGGCGCTCCTGGAGGAGGTTCTCTTCGAGCTGGCGGATACGGTCCTGGAGATTCTCACGGGCGCTGACACGGATGATCGGCGCGTCCGGGTTCTCAGGGGTTTGAAAAAGTTGGGGATATTCCCGCAGCGGCCTCTGATCTCCGGTATGGCAGTTGATGAGCGGGTTTTCCAGCGAGATTTCCCCGTTGGTCAAAAATTCGCGGATGGCTCCGATGGTGGTGGGGCCATAAAACAACCCCGGCTCGACCTCCAGCAGGTAATCCATGTCCAACTCGGGAAGCATCGGGGCTTTCATCCAATTGATTTCATCGCTGGAAACCTTGTCCAGCGGAGAAATGCAAGCGTCCAGCGCCCATTGGCGAAGTTGGCGCAGAGGCATGGGGCCGAAGATGGTGCCGTCCGCCTGCTTCATGAGAAACCATTTGGGTGTATCGTCCATGGGTTAGTGGCTGTCTGGTTTTTGGGGTTTCGGGAGAAGAAGGGTCTGGCCGATTTGCAGCTTCCGTTCGTCTTCGATCTTATTGAGCTTGAGCAATTCGGAAACCGTGGTGCCGTGCTGCCGGGCGACGGAGATCAGATTTTCGCCCCGTTTGATAACGTGCGTGGGCGAGCCGTCGGCTGCGGTGGTCGGGGCCGCGGGTTCGGCCGGAACCTGCTCCGCTTTCAGGGCGGTGGGCTCGGTCTGAACCACGGGAGCGGTGGAGGGGTGGGGTTGCGAAGCGGCAGCAGTCGCGGCAGCAGCGGGAGTGGATGCGGCGCTCTCGGGGTTGCGGGCAAGCAGGACGGTGGTCAGGCGGTTCACATCCGCATTGAGCGTCTCAATCTGCCGGGTCTGCAACTCGGCCTGTTTGGTGAGTTCCTCGATTTGCCGGGTCTGGGCCTCTGCCTGTTTGGTCTGCGCCTCGATCAAAGTCGTCAACTGCGCAATCTGCTTGCCCTGCGCTTCGAGGTTGTGTTGCAGAATCTGCGTGGCGGTAGGCTTGAGCTGGTGTTTGGAAATGGGGATGTCGTCGCCTTCCCCTGTTTTTCCAGAGGCGGTTGCAGGAGTCGATTGCGCCATGGAGCTTTGCGTGAAAGCCATAAGCGCGATCCCGGCGCAGAAACGAAACCAACGATGCATGGGTCTACTTTTCTCACGCCTGCGCAGCGAAGGCAAGCCCTGCAATGTGGACTTTTAACCCTGATGTAATTTATGCCAGAGAGGACACAACGCCCAGTCGCCCCAGCCCCTTGGGGACCCAAAGAGGGGGAGAGCGGCGGACCCCGCTCCCCGGATGTCTCAAAACCCGACACCAAGGATCTGCTCAAGCGGATGCGCCGGGTCGATCCCGACCAGTCCAAACGCTATCGCCAGCGCACCGGAGAATAATTATGGAAAAAGGCCCAATGCGGGGCGAGGCAGGCGGGGGAATGCCGGTCGGTGCGGCGGCCTTGCCCGATTTTACGGCGGTGCTGCGGCGTCACGGCGCGCTTTCGGAGCCCGTGCCGGTTCAGCCCCCTCCCGGCGCCGCGGCGCAGGATCCGTTGCTTGCCGGGCTCCATACCCAGGCAACGACGATTCTCGCCTTCAAATTTTGCAACGGCGTGTTGGTGGCCGGAGATCGCCGGGCCACGGCGGGTAATCTTGTGGTGTATGACCGTGCCGATAAGGTGCTCGAGATCGACCGCCACTCGCTGATGGCCATTGCGGGCGTGCCGGCGACCGCTTGGGAGATGGCGCGCACGTTGGAACATTCCTTCCAGTTTTACCGCCGCAGCCAGCTCCAGGAGTTGAGCATGGACGGGAAGGTGCGCGCCCTTTCCAAACTGCTGCGCGATAACCTGGGGATGGCCATGCAGGGAGTCGGCGTGGTGGTGCCGCTCTTTGCCGCTTTCGACCCCGCCGAATCCACTCCTCGGCTCTATTTCTATGATGTAATGGGAGCCAATTTTGAGGTGACGGATTTCGCGGCATCCGGCTCCGGCTCCCCCTCGGTGCGGGCCGTGCTTCAATACGCCAATGCCTACGGGCCGCGTCCGCTGGCCAAGATGAACGAGGAGGAGGCGGTGCTCCTGGCGCTGCGTGCGCTCGACACGGCGGCGGAAAACGACACGGCCACCGGCGGAGTGGACCGCCACGGGCGGGTTTATCCGCTGGTCAAAATCGTCACCCACTCCGGCATCTCCACCCTGCCCGAAGCGGTGTTGGTGAAAGCCTACCAACGCGACCTCCAGTCGCTCCCCAAAAATGCGTTAACCCTGCTTGAAACCGAATGACCGAAGAACCGTACCGCTGGGTCGAGGCGATTGCCAACCGCCGCGAATACATCGAAAACCAGCTTGCCGCCGGGAGCCCCATCGCCGCCCTGAGTTGCGCGGACGGGGTGCTCTTTGTGACGGTGAGCCGCGAGCAGCAGAAGCTCTTTGAGATTTATGACCGGATCGCCATGGGCGGCATCGGGCACCCCGGCGACATCGAACGGCTGCGCATGAGCGCCATTGAAGTGGCAAGCTCCGAGGGGTTCAGCCGCTCGGCCAATGACGTTTCGCTGCGCCGGATGGCCGCCTATTCGTTGAGCCCCGTGCTCAAAAACGCGTTTGAGCAAATCTACGGCCCTCCTTTCCTGGCGCGGATGCTCTTTGCGGAACTGGGCCGCAATGGCGAGCCCGATCTCCTCTTGCGGCTCGATTACGATGGCTCACTCCACTCCAATGGCGGGGTGGGCCCCGAGCGGTTTGCGGCGATCTCGGGCAAGGAGCATTCCACCCGGATGATGACACAGTTTTTGAGCGAAAAAAAATGGGCGCAACTCTCCAGTGCCGAAGCTCTTCCCGTGGCTTTGGATGCTTGGGTGGTGGGACACCTGACGCTCGTGCACGAGGAGGGAGAGCTTCCCAGCCGGGAGGAAATCGCCGCCCATCGCCAGGAGCAACTGGGCGCTGGGACTCTTGAAGCCGTGCTGCTGGACCGGCGGGCCTCCTCCAACACGGCGTATCGGAAATTGAAAATGCACGACGGGCGTGATTAAAGGTGGTTTGCCTGAGCGCCAACGGCGCTAGACCAGTTTCGGTTTAATTTGTCGCATTCCTCTCGCCCCGAAGGGGCTGAGTAAACCAGCCCAGGGCAGCGCCCTGGGGGTATGCGTGTGAGAGAGCCGTGCCCTGCAAGGGC
>CAIYQA010000401.1 GCA_903928175.1 uncultured Spartobacteria bacterium
GACAGAGCGCAGCGTCGCCCTGGGTGCCGCGCAACAATCGGTTGCGCCCTGCAAGGGCGCTGGGAAGGGGGAGCGGATTGAGCACGAGCGTTTCCCCGTGCCCTTGCAGGGCACGGCTCTCTCACACGCATACCCAGGGCGCTGCCCTGGGCTGGTTTACTCAGCCCCTTCGGGGCGAGAGGAATGCGACAAATTAAACCGAAACTGGTCTAGCTGAATCCACCGAAACAGAGTTGGGGGGTCGCTTAAAAGCGGTTTCGCGCTTTGTCTCATCGCCCCCGGAGGTTCCGATTCCCAGGGTGGATCGACCGCTCCGCGGGCGATTCCGGGGGAGTTTGCCCTTTCTCCAATTTGGCCCTTCAGGCCCTTCTTGCGGCTCTTTTTGAAGGAATTTGAGAATAAAAGGGCAGAGGTAGATAAAAATAAATCCAAGTCGGGCACATTGGTTCGGTTTCTGCTCAGGTAAACCCCTAGAAACGTGGTTCACCATAAACACCTCCCCTTATTATGCGGAAACTGGCCCTCCTCTGCTCTGTCCTTTCCCTGACTTCTCTGCAAGCCCAGGAATCCACCCCTCCCGCGCCCGCCGCTGTCGTTCCCCCGGTACCGGTCACCCCTGCTTCTGTTCCTGTCCAGGCAGTGGCACCCGCCATCGCTCCAAGCGTCGCTCCCGCCAGCGCTCCGGCGGCAATCGAGGCTGCGGCCCCTGCGCTCGCCCCCAACGCACGGCGGGTGCATGATATTCAAGGGGATGAAGTGGGGACCATTCTGCGCCTGCTGGCCCGGCAGGCGGGGGTGAACATCGTCGTGAGCGATCAGATCGCCGGCAACATCAACATGCGGTTGGAAAATATGACGCCACTCGATGCCATCAAAGTCATCGTGGACGCCAAGGGGCTCGACATGTCCCAGGTCAACAACGTTTATTTTATCAAGACCGCCGCCGAAAAGGCCAAGGAACCCACCGAGAGCGGCAGCTACACCTTCAGCTACGCCGCTGTCGCCACTTCGAAATCTGGTGGAGATGCCAAAGGCGAGATGGTCGAAAACGATAAGCTCAAATTGCTGATTGCCTCGCAGATCCAAAGCGGGGTGGCCCCTCAGTTTGACGTGCGCACCAACACCGTTTTCTACCGCGATTTCAAATCCAACATGTCCAATCTGGCCCTATTTCTGGACTCCATTGACCGCCCCACCCAGCAGGTGATGATCGAAGCGCGCCTCGTGGAGGTCAGCGCCAACCCGAAACAGAGCTACGGGATCAATTGGGCGGGAACGCTGGGGGGGTCCCAAGCAGCGCAGACCTTTAAATACGCCGGGTCGAGCTTAAAAGTAGCAGATGGGTTGACGAGCTTGGATCCAGCCACCGGCCAAATTGTGGGCGGCAATGGCACCAGTCTTTCCGACATCCTGCTCAACGGACGAGGGAGCAGTTTGGGTAACGCGCTTGCAGGCCAGTTCGCCATTCTCAGCGTTCCGCAGATGAGCGCCACGCTCCGGCTCATGAACGAGGATCGGGACGCGGAGTTCCTGGCGAATCCGCGCATCGTCACCGCCAGCAATTTGAAGGCGCAAATCAAGATCACCACCAAGCAGCCTGTGCCGAAACTGAAATTCAACGAACAGACCGCCTCCACGACATTTGATAGCTTCGAAGACAAGGAATACGGCAATACCCTGGAGGTGACGCCCACAGTAAACAAAGACAACTTCGTGACCATGCTGGTGAAGCCCGAGATCAGCAACAAAACCGGCGATGCAACCTTCCCGATCGGAGGCACCGTGGTAACCAGCCCGATCATCGACACCCGCTCCTTGGAGAGCAACGTGCTCATCAAGAGCGGCGACACGCTCGCCATCGGCGGGCTGCTCCAGGACGAGGTCATCAAATCGCGCACCAAAGTGCCGGTCCTGGGCGACATCCCCGTCCTGGGCTATCTCTTCCAGGAGCACGTCAACGCCCGCACCAAGCGCAACCTGCTCGTTTTCATCACCCCCAGTATCATCCGGCAAGGCTATGGCACCGGGCTCGAAAACCAGATTTCCGGGCTCAAGAACAGCGGGGAGGAATACGCCGATCCCAATGGCTGGCGCAATAATGCCCGTGGGGCGGTGCGCGTGGTTCCGACCTCCAATCGCCAGAATTTCGCCGATTACCCGAAGCCAGGGGTCGCCCCCGCGCCGGTGAAGAAGGTTGTTTCAAAATTTAAGGTGACTGTGCCCGAGCGCGAGCAGTAGCGAAAAAGAGCGGATCAGGAAATCAGGAAAGCAGGAAGAAGCCAAACGGTTCTACTTCAGCGGCACGAGGGTTCCCATAACACCCGCTAAACAGGATGTTTCACGGCGGAATCACCCCTTTTTTCCTGATTTCCTGATTTCCTGATAAATTTTGATGCGTTTGTCCCGTAAACAATAGTATGCAGTGGGGCAAATGAAGCAGTTCAAAGTTGCGGTCCTTCCCGGAGACGGGATCGGCCCGGAAGTAATGGTCCAGGCGCTCCGCGTTCTGGAGGTTGTCGGGAAAAAGTTCGGATTCGAACTCGCCACGACGGAGTGCCACGTGGGCGGGGCTGCGATCGACCACGACGGGCACGCCCTCCCGGCGGCCACCGTTGCGGCGTGTGAACAAAGCGACGCCATTCTCTTCGGCTCCGTGGGCGGACCGAAATGGGAGAGCCTCCCCCCCGACCAGCAACCCGAACGGGCCGCGCTGTTGCCGCTGCGCAAACACTTCGGCCTCTTTGCCAATCTGCGCCCCGCGCTCTGCTTCCCCGCGCTTACCCACGCCTCGCCCGTCAAGGAGTCCATCATTGCAGGAGGGTTTGATGTCCTCTGCGTGCGCGAATTGACCGGCGGCCTCTACTTCGGACAGCCCAAATTCCGCCGCGAAGAAAACGGCGAACCGATGGCCGTAGATACGATGGTGTATCACAAAAGCGAAATCGAGCGCATCGCCCATGTCGCCTTCACCGCCGCCATGGGACGCAGCAAACGGCTCACCTCCATTGACAAAGCCAACGTGCTCGAAAACGGCGTGCTTTGGCGGCAGACCGTTACCGAGATCGCCAAGCAATACCCGGAAGTCATATTAAATCACCTCTATGTGGATAACGCCGCGATGCAGTTGATCCGCAATCCCAAGGGCTTCGACGTTGTATTGGCGGAAAATCTCTTTGGTGACATCTTGAGCGACGAAATGGCAATGATCGCCGGGTCGCTTGGGATGCTGCCGAGCGCCAGCCTTGGGCTTAAGGAAACCGCCCTCGGGCGCTTCGGACTGTTTGAACCGAGCGGCGGCTCCGCGCCCGATATCGCTGGCAAAGGCATCGCCAACCCGATCGCGCAAATCCTCTCCGCTGCCATGATGCTGCGTTATTCCCTGGGCGAACCCGCTGCAGCGGATGCCATCGACGCCGCTGTGCGCGCAGCCATTGGCGGGGGATTCCGCACCGGCGACATTTACAGCGAGGGAACCCGCCGGGTGGGGACCGCAGAGATGGGCGATGCTGTTTTGGCCTCGTTCTAGTCACTTATTGCATCGGGCCCGCCTGAGTTGTGTGCGTCGATTCTGTCCCGCCGCCGCGCATTTGACTTGCCGGAGCTAAAGTCGGAAGATAAAAGCGTGCATCGGATGGAAAGAGTGGAGAGAACGCCAATGTAGCTCAGTTGGTAGAGCAGCTGATTCGTAATCAGCAGGTCACGGGTTCGAATCCCGTCGTTGGCTCCAGTTTTAAGTGACTGGAATACAAATACTTAGAAAACGAAATCAACTCTCGGTTCCTGCCCCTTAGAGCTCTCCGGGCATCACTTTGGCATCATTTTTTTCGCTCATTCTTGTGCCCGCCTCTAAGAGTGGAAGCCCCATTAAGAGGAATCTGCGGGAAATTTGCGACTTTTTTCGACTGAAAAACTCTTTTTGTGCTCAGCGGTTCTCTCGACCTGCTGATTGAATCGGGTGGCGTGCTTCGATTCGTGGTGAGTCGGCCTGCGGCGCAGGTCAATAAGCAACAGAGAGTAATCAGCAGGTCATGGATTCAAGTCCATCGTTGGTTCCAGTTTTAAGATGCGGGTACACTGGTGTCCAGTTAACTGATGTGGAGTCCGTCATAAAGTCCTGATGAAGAACCAGAAGCGAACGTGGAAGGGTGTGAACGATTTGAACTCGCTCTGTGATTTCGCC
>CAIYQA010000402.1 GCA_903928175.1 uncultured Spartobacteria bacterium
AAAATATTTTTGCCATCATCGCTTTGCTTTCCCTCTCTGCCTTCGCGCAGTTCCCCACCTACCAGCTCACTCCACCGAACATTCCCGGCGCAGCCACGATTCAGGATTCCGATCAATCCTATTACTGTCAAGGGTCTTGCGGGGTGGTTTCCAACCTGACCCACGGATCGGCGCATCTGCTTTTGGCTTATATACACACGTCCTTCAAGGACTCCACCATCGTGTTCTACGATTCCTCCACCAATTTCACGGCCACGGTGTACGACTCTTTGAAGTTCACGCGCAGGGGAAATGAAGTTTGCTTCCGAACCACGGCAGGCATCACCGGAACGTCCAATGCTACCGCCTTCACCGTAGGAGCCATCAACGCCTGGTTCAGGCCCACGGTTACGGTTACCGTTCCGCTGGGAGGCACGATCACTGACTCCACGGTGGCCAACAGGAATGGGGATGTTCAAATAGCCTCCACGGGCGTCATGACGTTGCGCAGAGCCAATCTTGGAACCGTAGCAACCACGGCAATGGGCCTTATGTCCGCCACGTTCACAGCCTCCGGAACCAAAGCCGTCGCTGCGGGTGCAGGCGGATGCTACACCCTCCAGCCGTAAAATGGATCTGCTGGCTGGCGATTCTCCTTCTCTGGATTTTCGCCATCTTCGCCATCATCCACGGAACTAAATCATGGCTCCCCCCGAAGTAGTTGACTTCCTGAAATCCCGTGAAGGGTTCAAGGTCAACGTCTATCCCGATTCACTTGGGAAGGCCACGGCGGGAATGGGGCATTTATTGTCCCCACAAGAATTGGCAACGTATCCCATCGGAACACCCGTTCCCCTGGATGTGATCAACGACTGGGCCTCCACGGATTCCAGCGAAGCCTATGTCGCGGCAATGGGACAGGCGCAGAACCTCGGCATCACTTCCACGGCTTTCATCGTGGTTCTGACCTCGGTGAATTTTCAATTAGGGACAGGTTGGAGCATGAAGTTTCCGCGGCTCTGGTCCGCCATGGAAGCGAAGAACTGGAAGCTGGCGGCCGCGCTTTGCGGTCAGGAAGCCAAGTGGAAAGCCGAGACCCCGCAGCGGGTGGAGGACTTTCAGAACGCATTGGACGCTCTATGACGCCTCCAAAGAAAAGCCGGGAGGAAACCTGGCAACAGATGGCCGCAAAAGGAGCCGTGGCTTTCGCCATGAAAAGCCCCATGCTTGCAACGGGTATTTTCCTCATGCTTTTCACCCTTGCTCTCATGTTCGCCCCGGAGATCAAGGAATTCCTGGCGGGAAAATTCGGGATACCCATTTCCCAATCCACCCGAAATCAGGAAGAGGAAATGCAGAAGCTAGACGGGCTTCGGCAGCACGGGCAGAAAATGGACAGCATCTTGTCGGATGTGGCGGACATGAAGCCGAAGGTGGACGGCCTTTTTGAAAGGCAGAACCATATCGCCAACGTGATTAACAGCACGCCCATCGGCAAGCAGATGCTCAAGCAATACGCGCAACTTCAACGTCAGTTAACGCCTGGAATTTAGGAGGAACGATGAAACTCTGGATTTCCAAGATGCTCTCCGAGAAGGACGGCATGCCCAGCTCCAAGCGGTTCACCGCGGTGCTCATCGTGGTGGTTCTGCTTTTTGTGTTCGTGTTCACGCGGTTTTCTCACTACGACCCGGCGCCGGCGCTCATCCACATGTTCGATTCCCTCCTGACCTTCGCGGCTCTCCTGTTCGGGCTGAATGTCACCAACAACATCTTCGCGGGGAAAAAGAATGACCAGGCCCCTCCCCCTGCTCCGTAAATTCCTCAAGGACATCACCCAGGCGGACAGAATCGGATCCGCAATCCTCATTTTTCTCATTCTGGCCATTATTTTCGGCCTGAACATCGACAAGTGCTCCACGGATGGAAAAATCCGTCAAAATGACAAGCAGGAGCAGAAGGTGGTGGCTCCGGAGGTCAAGGCGATTACCGCAGGGGTGGCGGCGGAGGCTACCGTCCAGCACCGGGACTCGGCTTTTGCACCCCAAACCGTCCAGTTAAAGGCCATTGGGAAGCGCCTGCGGCCCCTCCACGCCCAGATCGACTCAGGGGTGGCAAAACTACCCCCTGCACAGGATTCGTCCCTCACCAGGGCCGTGGATTCGGTTTATTTGCATGACAGCCTGGAGGCAGCCAGAGGCGACACGCTGGCAAAGGACACGGGGACGGTGGATTCGGCTCTTACTGCCTTTATCCGGGCAGGAAGGCCGCTTGTAGCCGATGATTCATCAGCTCACAGGGATGAGGACATCGCAGCCGCCAAGCTGCACACCGCTAGGGTGCATGAGGGGTGGCTGTTTCTGGGGGGAGTCGTTTTGGCCGTGGCCTTGTTTTTTTCCCTGCATCGGTAGATTTACTAGCAAACCTTCCATGCTCAACTCGTTGGGGCTTCCACTTGGCGAGTTCAGCTTCAAGTTGTTTCATCGTGTTAATGGTTTCAAAAAACACATCGAGTTGCTTTCGATTCGTGTCTTTCAGATCTTCAAA
>CAIYQA010000403.1 GCA_903928175.1 uncultured Spartobacteria bacterium
ACCGCCGGGCTTTCATGCGGGTGCGCATGGCCCCGGTAGTTGCCAAAGAAGACGTAGAACATCTGCCGCGTCATATAAAACGCGGTGAGGAACGCGGCGCAGATCGCCATGTAAAAAGGGATTTGCGAGACGGGCCACGCGTGCGCGGCGTGGAGGATGGCGTCCTTGCTCCAGAACCCGGAGAAGAAAACCGGGAACCCGGCCAGCGCGAGCATGCCGACGCTGTAGGTGAGGAATGTGAGCGGCAGGTGTCGGCTCAAGCCGCCCATGTTGCGGATGTCCTGTTCTTCGTGGACGCCGTGGATCACCGAGCCTGCGCCCAGGAAGAGCAGCGCTTTGAAAAAGGCGTGCGCGATCAAGTGCAACATCGCAATCGCGACGCTGCCGACGCCAAGCGCCAGCATCATGAAGCCTAATTGCGAGACGGTGGAATAAGCGAGGATGCGCTTGATGTCAGTCTGCGCAACGGCGATCAGCGCGGCGAACAACGCCGTGAATGCACCGATGCCAGCGACGACCAGCAGCGAGGAGGAGTGCAAGCCGGTTGCCGTGAAGATCGGGAACACGCGCGCCACAAGGTACACACCCGCCGCGACCATGGTGGCGGCATGGATCAAGGCGCTGACCGGGGTCGGGCCTTCCATCGCGTCCGGCAGCCAGACGTGCAGCGGGAACTGGCCCGATTTGCCGGCGGCCCCGCAGAAAATCAGGAGCGCGAGGACATTGGAAAGCGCGATCCCGCCAAAGACGAGCTTGGCCGCCATGGCCGCGAGGGCGCTTTGTTCCAGGCAGCCGTGGCCGTTGTCATAAAACAGCAGCGTGCCAGCGGCTTGGTAGAGCCAGAGCATGCCGATGAGGAAACCCATGTCGCCCACGCGCGTGGTGAGGAACGCTTTCTTGGCGGCAGCGGCGGCTTCGGGTTTATGGAACCAGAAACCGATCAGCAAATACGAGGAGAGGCCGACGAGTTCCCAGCAGATGAACGTCAGGAGGAGGCTGTTGGAGAGCACCACGCCGAGCATCGCGCCGGAGAAGAGGGAGAGAAAGGTGAAGAACCGGGTGAAGTTCTTGTCGTGCGCCATGTAGCCGACGCTGTAAATGAAAATGAGCAGCGTGACGAAGGAAACCATCGCGGCCATTCCGGCACTAAGCGGATCAAGGACAAGGCCGAGGCGGAGTGTGTCATGGCCAAAAGTGAGCCAGGTGAAGTTTTGGAAAAGCCGTTCGTCTTTCGCGCCCACCGCGCCCGCAAACAAAAACAAGCTGATCGCGCAGGCAATGGTTTGTGCCGCGATGACCAGCGTGGCGGAAAGGCCGCGCTGATTCTGCTTCAAGAGCGCAGTGATCCCCGCCGCCAGGAACGGCAGCAGCGGAACAAGCGCAATCAGTAAAAAAGTATTCATATCAAAAAATGAAAAGGTCTCACGCAAAGACGCAAAGGCGCAAAAGGGGGGATGATGACACGCGGAGGGAAGCGAAACAGGAGTTTCGCGCGCAGTCGCGTTCCCAAACAGGAGATTGGGAACGAGAAGCAATGGGAGTATTACGAAGCGCTGGTTTACGACGCGAAAAAAGTTCTATTTCCTGTTCGTGCCTTCGTGCCTTCGTGCCTTCGTGTGAAAAGAAAAAAACATCCCATGTAGCAAGTCCAGAATTTGCCTGGGCACTCAAGCCTCTCTCCTTTGTGTCATCACATCTTTGCGTGAAACTTTCATCGGGCAAAGGTTCGGCGGCGCGAAGGAAAATCTCACACGAAGGCACGAAGGCACGAAGGCACGAAGAAAGAAGATGGCTATCTTCCTCTTTGTGTCTTTGCGTCTTTGCGTGAGTCATAAAGAGGCCGTTATCCTTTCAGTTGGTCGGCCTGGTTGATGTTGACGCTGCGCAGACGGCGGTGGACCTGGATGATGATGGCCAGCCCAACAGCCGCTTCTGCGGCGGCGAGCGCGATGGAGAAAATGGCGAACATCACGCCGGTGAGCGCTTCGGGGTGCGCGCTGAATTTCCAGAACGCGATGAAATTCAGGTTCCCCGCGCCGAGCATCATTTCGATGCCGATGAGGACCATGATGGCATTGCTGCGCGTGAGGGCGGCGAGCAGGCCAAAGCAGAAGAGCACGGCGGAGATGGCGAGAAGAACTTGGAGCATCATAGGAAGCATTCCTTTCTTTTGAAGCGTCGAGTTTTTGGGCTCATATCAAACGCACATGAAATCCCGTGGATCGAAGAGGTCAATTCTTGAGCGCCAAGGGCGCGGCCCCATACCAGCCTAGGCCAACGGCCTAGGTTTTCGTTGCAAAGATGCTCTAGGGCTGAAGGCCCGTAGCATCTCTCCTCGAACCCATCGGCGTCGGCAATGCGTCGGGCTTTCAGCCCTTGGGCCCGTGGGTTGCCCCATTCCTGGGGCGTTGCCCCAGGCTGGTATGCTGCCGGGCCTTTGGCCCTCCCGAGCAATGCTCTCGTTTTACACCGAAACGCATCGTGAAAGGGCATCATGATTGTTTGTCCTCCTTGGCGAGCAGGGCGGCTCCGATGAGGGCGGCGGTCAGGAGAATGGCCGTGCCTTGCAGCGGGAGCAGGGTGTGATTTAAGAGGTTCTCGCCGATGGCGGCGGCGGGTGCGGTCGCGGCTTTCGCGGGCACCACGGCTTCGCGGGCGTGCGGGCTCGCGAAAATCGCCGCGAGCAATCCTGCCAGCACCAGCATCGCAACGGCTCCACCGGCCACGGCGTTCAAGGCCTTCGAGAGTTGGAACGAGCGGAACGGGTTGTTGCTGGCGGCGACTTCGCTTGGGGGCGTAAGCAGGATGGCGAAAAGAATCAGCATCGTCACCGCGCCGACATAGACGAGGAGTTGGACAAAGCCGACGAATTCCGCGCCGAGCGCGATGAACAGGATGCCCAGAGCGATGAAACTTAGCGTGAGGCAGAGGGCGCAGTGGATCAGGTTGCGCAGCATCACCGCCGCAGCAGCAGCAGCCAACATGAGCAGCGCGGGGATGAGGAAGAACCATTGCGGAGCCTGGTCCCACGGCAGCGAAAGAAAACGTTGGAAGAAATCGTGCATGCTACTCGGAGAAAAGGTAAGTGCGGTTATCGGCGGTGTGGCGCCGGGTGAAGCAGAAGTAACCGAGAACGAGGTAGGGGATGCCGACAATGAGCGCGGAGAGGCCCCACGCGGCGGGTCCGCGTCCAGCGTAATACCAGGCGGCGGCGGAAATCAGGGCCGCAAAGCTCATCGGGAGCATGAATTTCCAGGCAAACTGCATCATCTGGTCGATGCGGAAACGGGGCAGCGTCGCACGCACCCAAACCATGGAGAACGCCAGGAACGCCAGTTTGCCGAAAAACCAGCCCCAGGAGGGAATCCACTCCAGGAACGGAAAGGGAGCTTTGTAGCCGCCCAGAAAGAGCGTCACCAGCAGCCCGTTGATGGCAAACATGCCGACGTATTCCGCCATGAAAAAAATGGCGTATTTGAAGCCGGAATACTCGGTAAGATGCCCTGCGACGAGTTCGCTTTCCCCTTCAGGGAGGTCAAACGGGCAGCGGTTGGACTCCGCCAGCGCGCCGATGAAAAAGAGCAGGCACGCCACGAAGCCCCACGGGGTGAAGACGAACCAGTTGGGAATGAAGCCCAAGCTGTAGCCGCCCTGCGCTTCGACGATCCCGGTCGGCGAAAGCGTCCCCGCGACCAGCGCCGCGATCACCGCCGACATGACCAGCGGCAGCTCGTAGCTGATCATCTGGGCGATGGCACGCATGGCTCCCATCACCGAATATTTGTTGTTGCTGGACCACCCGGCCATGAAGACGGCCAGTTCGGTGCCCGCACCCAACGCGAAGAAATACAGGATGCCCGCCGAAAGTTCGACCGGGACCATCCCCTGCCCGTAGGGAATGATGGCGGGGAGCATGAGGACCGGGGCGACCATGACCACGGGGGCCAGGAAATGAATGACCTTGTCCGCGCCACGCGGCACGAGGTCTTCCTTGGTCAGCATTTTGATGCCGTCGGCCACCGGTTGCAGGATGCCAAACCAGCCAGCCCGGTTGGGGCCGTAGCGGTTCTGCATGCGCGCGAGAATTTTGCGCTCGGCGACCGACATGAAGGCGAACATCGCCAGGTACACGGCGAGGATCGCGACAATGACGATTAAAATGGAAGCGAGCGTCAACAACAGCGGCATCGCCCAGGGGGGCAAGGCGATCCCCAGTTTGGTGCAGAGCCAGCCGCACCCCGCTTCGACGAGGTCGAGGATGTATTTCTTGGTGGCGAGGGGGAGGTTCTCCAGAAAATGCATTACGCGGCGGGCTCCGGTTGAGTTTGGGCGGCCTGGGCGGCGGCAGCCTTTGCGGCGGCAGCTTTTGCGGAGGCGGCCTTGGCTGCGGCTTTCTTGACGCGGACCGCCTCAATGCGGGCGTCGGTTTGCGCCGCTTCGGTTGGGTGAATCTGGCGGTAGTATTCGTTCGACTTCAAAAGTTGATCCTTGTGGAGCACCAGCGTCCCAAACCGGTCGTAGGCGCTCACTTCATAAATATTATCCATGCGGATCGACTCGAACGGGCAGACCTCGACGCAAATCTGGCAGCCCATACAGACGGAAATGTCGATGTCGAAGATTTGAGGGCGCAGGATCGGTTTGCCGTTGGCGTCCTTGGCTTTGACAATAGAGATGCACTGCGGCGGGCATTCCTTTTCGCAAATCTTGCATGCCGTGCAACGGATGCCCTTTTCGGGATCGCCATCGAACACCAGGAACGGAAAACTGCGGGAAGTCTCCACGAGAATGGGCCGCTCCTCGGGGTATTGTTCCGTGATGAGGCGCTTGGCGTGGGCGCGGTCAAAGAAGCTGCCGATGAAATTCACAGCAGTGACCGCCATACCTTTGAGAATGCCTGAGCCGGGTAAGTTCATGGATGCTTAACGGTCTACTTCGCCCAGAACGATGTCGATGGAACCGAGGATGACCATAACGTCGGCGATCTTCGTGCCCAGGCACATTTCTTCGAGCAGGGTGAGGTTGATGAGACTTGGGGGGCGGACGTGGTAGCGATACGGTTTCTCGCCGCCTTGGCTGATGAGGTGGAAGCCAAGTTCGCCCTTGGGACCTTCGATGCGCCCATAGGCTTCGCCCGCCGGGGGCTTGAAGCCGCGCTGTTTGACGGCCGGGTTGAGCGTCGGGCCTGCGGGGATTTGCGCGAACGCTTGCTGGAGAATCCGGATCGACTCGCGCGCTTCCAACAGGCGAATCATGAACCGGTCGTAGCAGTCGCCGACCGTCCCGCGCGGGATGCGGAAGGAGAGGCGCGGATAGACGCCGTAGGCATCCACTTTGCGGATGTCGTAATCGACCCCGCTCGCGCGCAGCACCGGGCCGGAGAGGCCGCCGTTGATCGCCCGTTCACCGCTCAGGATGCCGACCCCCTGCAAACGGGCGAGCAAAATTTCGTTGCCGGTGAGCAAGCGCTCCATTTCGTCGAGGAACGCCGGGTAGGTCTCCACGTAGGCACGCGCTTTTTCCAGCCAGCCCACGGGCAAATCGCAGCGAACGCCGCCAAAGCGCATGTAGTTGACCATCATGCGCGCGCCGGTGAGCCATTCAAAGAGGTCGAGGATTTTTTCCCGCTCGCGGAACGCATACATCAGCGCGGAACCCCATGCGCCCATGTCGGCGAGGATGAACCCGAGGAAAACGGTGTGATTCTGGAGGCGGGTCAGTTCGCCGACAATCACGCGGATGTATTCCGCGCGCTCGGGGACTTCGATGCCCGCGAGTTGCTCCACCGCTCTTGCATAGGCCCAGTTATTGGTGATCGGGCAAATGTAATCCAGCCGGTCCGTGTAAGGCATCGAGCCCAGCCAGCTATTGGCTTCCGCGATTTTCTCGTGGTTGCGGTGCAGGTAGCCGAAGACGGGCTGCAATTTGGTGATCGTCTCGCCTTCCATCCGCACGTTCATGCGGAAGACGCCGTGCGTGGAGGGGTGTTGCGGCCCGAGCGAAACGTCCAGTGCTCCCGCACCCTGGACCCCGTTGAACGAAGAAGTGTGCGGGTGGAAACTCATGCGTTGGGAGAGGAAGCCGGATGGGCGACCGAAGAAAAATGGGCTTGGGATTTAGCAACGATGGCGCCGTGCGGGGTCGGCTCGTATTCGTAGTCGTCGGGGGCGATGTAATCTTTGCGCAGGGGGTGGTCGGCAAACTCCTCCCACATCAGCAACCGGCGCAGGTCCGGGTGTCCTTCAAAACGGATGCCGAAAAGATCAAAGGCTTCCCGTTCCTGGAAATCGGCGCTTTTCCAGACCGGCGTGAGCGAGGGGACGGTGACGTCTTTGGCGCGGTCGCCCGTGCGGGTTTTCAACGTGATCGGCCCCTGCCGTTTCGCGATGGAGAAGAGGTGATACACCGCTTCCAGGTGGTCCGCGTAATCGACGCCACTTACATTTGTGGCGTAATCGAGGAGCAGTTCTGGGTCGTTCTTGAGGAACTGCGCGACTTGGAGCGCGTCCCGGCGATCCACCACAAGCGCATGCTGCCCCGAGGGGCTGGGATTGGGCACGAGCTCAACGCGGGCTTCGGGAAGCGCCGCTTGGATTCGTGCGAGGACAAATTCGGGAGTCAAGGCGGTCATTCGGCGGGAGCGGCGGTGCGTTGGGGACAGAAGACGGCGGGGTTGGCCGGGGGGATCAAATCGTGCTCCCCGTAAACGGGCACGGGATACTCAGCGGGAGCATCCGGATCGGCGTGGCGGGGAAGGTTTTTCCCAAAGAGGCGCTGTTTTTCGATCTTCTCCTGCAAAGTGATGAGCCCCTGGAGCAGCGCTTCCGGGCGCGGCGGGCAGCCCGGGATGTAAACATCGACGGGGATGTACCGGTCGATCCCTTTGAGGACATTGTAGCCTTCCTTGAACGGGCCGCCGGAAATCGCGCAAGCGCCCATGGCGATCACGTATTTGGGCTCGGGCATCTGGTTGTAGAGGCGCACCACCAGCGGGGCCATCTTCTTGGTGACGGTTCCGGCAATGATCATCAAATCCGCCTGCCGGGGCGAAGGGCGAAAGACTTCCGCGCCGAACCGGGCCAGGTCAAAGCGGGCGGCGGCGGCGGCGATCATCTCAATGGCGCAGCAGGCGAGGCCAAACTGGAGCGGCCAGAGGGAGTTTTTGCGGCCCCAATTGTACAAATCCTCAAACGAGGCGATGAAAATGCCGCGTTTTTGTAAATCCGCTCTGAGCGATTCGTCGATCATGAGTCAGCCACTGTGGCGCGAATATCCCCCATCAGCAAGGCCACTTTTGCCTAGTCCGGCCCACAAATTGTCTATTCTTGCCGGATTTTACTATAAGTTCTGCTGGATTTTCTGGGGTTTTGCCCTTTTCTCTTAGGAGAGGAACCTTCGATGACCGATTTTCTATTCATTTTTGCCGCGGCGCTCTTGAGCTTGGGATTGCGCAGTTTTGCCCACCCGGTTTTGTTTAAACTCGGGTCGTTTTGCATCCTGGGCACCTCGTTTTTGGTCGGGTATTTCGTGACGGGCCACTGGCAAACGGGCGTGCTCTTCGCCGCAAGTTGGCTGATGCTCCCCTGGCTGGAAATCTTGACCCGCGTGCGCAAGGCGCGGCTCCCGATGGTGAAACCGTTGCGCCACCAATATCCGCCCTCGCGCGATCTTTTCCCCGATCTCGGGGCGTTGACGCAGGAGATGGAGGAGGAAGGTTTTGAGCAGATCGACGATACGGGCTGGGATTGGGATGGGCATCGGCAGTTCTTCCGCCTTTTTTACAAGAGCGACGAGCGCCTGCAAGCGGCCATCTGCCTGGTGAACCAGGAGGACGTTGCGTTTTATTACCTGAGCTTTTCTTCGCGCGGCACGGACGGGGTCTCCTGGACGACGTGGAACTACCCTTTTTCCTACGCGATGGAGTTTGCGCCGCAATTCCGGACCAACCGTTTGCGGGGGGATCGCAGCGTGTTCGAGATGATGGGCAGCCATCGCGATTTCTTGGAAAAAGCGGGGGTCTCTGCGGAAGCGCTGGCATTGTCCGATCCCGAGGAATTGCAGCTTTCCATGCAGCGGGATCTGGAGCACCAAATCGCCCATAATATCGCAGTGGGTCTCCTGTTGCCGGTGGAAGAGGGGACGGTGCGCTATTCCTGGCGGGGACTGCTCTTTGTCTGGGTGCAGTTCTTACGCGATTTCGTGCGGTTTTCTTAAAAAAAGGGGGACGGCAAAGGCCGAGGAAACCCCCGCGCCCGTGTTTTCGTGCGATTGGAGTAAGACCCCAGACGCGTGGCGGCGCATTGCCATGAAGAAGACCATCCTTGTCACCGGCGCGGCCGGCTTTATCGGGAGCCATTTGGCGGAGCATCTGCTGCGCCGGGGCGACCGGGTGGTGGGGCTCGATAATCTGAACACCGCTTACGATCCCGCACGCAAACGGGCGAACCTGGCCGGTGTGCAGGCCGCCGCGCATCAACTCCACCAATGGGAATTCGTCCAGGGAGACATCCGGGACGCCGCGTTGCTGGACCGGTTGTTTGACGAGAACGCTTTCGATGCCGTGGCGCACCTGGCAGCGATGACCGGGATCGGGGTTTCCATTGAAGACCCGCAGCTCTACTTCGAGGTGAATCTCCTGGGCACACTCAACCTGCTCAACGCCGCCAAGCAGCATTTGGTGGGCAATTTTGTCTTCGCCTCGACTTCGTCCGTCTATGGCGGGGGCAGCGCGATTCCGTTTGTCGAGACCGAACCGTGCGACCGCCCCCTGGCCCCCTACCCCGCCAGCAAACGGGCCGCGGAGATGCTCGGGTTTAGTTACCACCATTTGTATGGCCTGAACTGCACGGTGGTCCGCTTTTTCTCGGTCTATGGCCCGCGCAACCGCCCCGACAGTCTCGCCTGCCAGGTGGCCGACGGGATTTGCCGACAGAAAAAAGTGCGCCTCTTTCGCAAGGGCCAGATGCACCGGGATTGGATTTTCATCGACGATCTCGTCCGGGGGATCGCAACGGCGACGGACCGCCCGCTCGGGTATGAGATCATCAACCTCGGACGCGGCGAGCCGGTGTTGGTGGCCGATTTCGTGGGGCTGCTGGAAAAACATTCCTGTGCGCGCGCCCATCTCATCGAAGCGCTCCTGCCGGATATGGATGTCCCCTGCGCGTTTGCCAACATCGAAAAAGCGCGTTGTTTGCTGGAGTTCCAGCCGGCGGTTTCCGTGGAAGAAGGGGTGGAGCGATTCTGGCAATGGTATGCGGGCCAAAATTTGCGCGTGTAATCAGGGCGCAAAGGCTTAGGTTTGGGGGCGACCCATGGCCCATTGGAAACAACGTGAAACGGTTTTCCGCGAGTATGAACTTACGGCGACCCTGCCGGGACGATGGCAATTGCGCCCGTCGGATTCCCCGACCCGTTGGCTGTACCGGAGCGCGGAAAAACACACCGAGCACTTCACCCTCACCCGCGAGGAACCGGGAGAGATCGGGGAAGACGAAGCGACTTTGCGGCGCATGCTGGCCCGACAGCGCCGGGCGATGGAGCTGGGCTTCGGGCGCGCAACCGATTTGACGATGAGCGAACCGGAGTATGGCCAGCGGTGCGGCGTGCCCACTTTCTCGTATTGGGGGGAGGCGCCCAGCGCGCGCCACCGGTTTTATGTCGTGTTGCTTTTTCCGCCGCGCACGGTTTGGACGCTGGTGTATGACGCTTTCCGGCTGGAGGATGCACAGGCCGACTCCCACGCCGAAGCGATTCTAGGTTCCCTGGAGTTGACAGGCGTGGGCGTCTGATACCAACTCTTAACAATAATTGGACTCTTTGGTATGGAAAGCGTTCGGGGGGAGCGCCATTTCAGGGCCAAAGGCCCGACCCATACCAGCCTGGGGCGCAGCCCCAGGAAACACGCCCCAGGGCGCACAGGGCCAAAGGCCCGCACCATCCCATATGCCGGGGAGGGTACGGGCTTTCAGCC
>CAIYQA010000404.1 GCA_903928175.1 uncultured Spartobacteria bacterium
GGAGGGTACGGGCTTTCAGCCCTGAATTTGGCTCGCATCGAAGTCCTTGGCCTGCGCTTCGCTCCAGCCAAGGCTGGTATGGAACCACACCTTCGGTGCTCAAGAACTGGCAAAAGTCGGATTGTTTCAAAGAGATGGTATGAGCCGCTACAACGCTTTGTAATGCAGGCTCACCATGCGGAAGACTTGCGAGGGGCTTTCCGCGCTGAAATAGATGAGCTGGATGGCGTTGGCGGGTTGGACCCACTCATAGCCGGTGATCGTTTGGACGACATCGCCCTGCGGATTTTTGGAGCGCGCGATCAATTTTCCGGGCCCAAACTTATTCTCCAGGCTCATCCGGAGCTTCCCCATAAAGCTGTTGTAGTCGGAATCCAGCCAGCTCTTGTTCTGGTATTGAAGTTCCACTTCCACTAGGCCGCCATTGCGGAAGAAAAAAACCGTCTGGTGCAGGTTGGCCTGGACCAACCCCTCCACATCCCAGGCGTCGCGGCCTCCCAGCACGCGTTTTTGCACGACTTTGGCTTTGGCCCCCTGAAGCAGCGAGGCCAGGCGCTCCTTGCTCAACCCCCACGACAATCCGAACGGCGGCTCAATGGAATCCGCAGCGTGCAGCGACCCGGAAACCGCCAGGCAGAGGGCCAGCAAGAGCCCCAAGAGGAAAAGATGGAGTAGTGGGCGGTCCGCTTTCACGATTTTTGCGTATCTTGCGCTTTTTTGCGGCTCTTTAAATACTCTTCGGCGGCTTCACAAATTTCGCCGCAAATGCCCCGTCCACGGCATCGCGGTGGGGTTCGCACCGGCGCATTTCAACCAGGCGAATTCCGGGGATTTCGCGCGCGACGGCTTCGGCCACCTGCTCGTCCTCCTCGGGTTCCAATGAACAGGTGCTGTAAACCAGGGTGCCGCCCGGTTTGAGCAACGGAAATACCGCCTCGAGAATGCGGCGTTGGCGGCACGGCATTTGTTGGAAATCGGCGGGCGTGAGCCGCCAGCGGACATCGACTCTGCGCCGGATCACGCCGGTGTTGGAGCACGGGGCATCGACCAGGATGCGGTCGAACGATTCGGGTTCAAAAGGAATCGGGCGGGCCAGCCAATCCACGCGGCGCATTTCCGCATGCGTCACGTGAAGCCGGGTGAGGTTCTCGTGCAGGCGCTCCAGCCGGGAGCGGGAGGAATCGCAGGCGACGATGTGACCCTCATTTTGCATCAGTTCGGCCATGAAGCTCGTTTTGCCGCCGGGCGCGGCGCAGGCGTCCAGGACGGTTTCCCCGGGCTGCGGGGCAAGCAGTTCCACCGCCATGAGCGTGCTCGGGTCCTGCACATAACAGAGTCCCTGGACGAGCCATTGATAAGGAATCTGGCGCACCTTGATGGCCAGGGGGTGGCTGGCGGAGGGCTCGGCTGTAGGGGAGGCCTTGAGGAGTTCTCCCGGCGTGACTTTCAGGCCGTTGGCGCGGATGTAAATTTCCGCCGGGGTGTTGTTCCATTCGCAAAGGCGGGCGGCTCCCTCGGGAGTGAACTGGCGTTCCCAGCGCTGGATCAGGAATTCCGGGTGGGAGTAGCGGATGGCCGGTGGAGCCGCGGCAAGCAGCTCATTCAGCGTTTCCTTTTCCCGGATGGCCCGCCGCAGCAGGGCATTGACGAGCCCTTTGGCGCGTCCGGAGAGGTTCACGGTCTCATTCACCGCAGCGTGGTGCGGGATGCGCATCCAGAATATCTGGTAAAAACCCAGCCGCAGCACCTGGCGGGTTTGGAGGTCGAGTTCAGTGTCGCGGAGTTGACGGATCAAAAAATCCAAGGCGCTGCGGTGCCGCAGGACGCCGTAAAAAGTTTCGGTGAGAAAAGAACGGTCGAAAACATTGAACTGGGCTGCGCCGAGCGCTTCATGGAGCACTTCATCGGCAAAAGTCGTGCTTGTTTCCCAGCGTTGCAAGGCTTGCACACAGGCTGTTCGTGAATTGGGTAAAGACATGTTCGTGGATTCGGGCACGCGCGGGGGCGAATAGATTAAAATCGCACAGGAAACCCGGTCTGTCACCCGCGTTTCGAGCTGTTGTCGGGATAAACGCAGAGAGTTGCCCTTTTGTTTTTTTTCGATTTGAGGGAAAATCTTTTGTCTTCTCACGCGCGCGTGTCATGGTAATTCCATTCTTCAAGCTTTTGGTAGTCCTCTCCCCTCCATGAACCACGACGAGCCGCAACAAACCTCTCTAAATTCCGCTGAACTGGGGTTCTGGGAATGGAATTTTTCCAACGATTCGATGGTATGGGATGATACGATGCACGCGCTCTTCGGGTTGACGCCCGGCACCTTTGATGGCGCGTCGGACGATTTTCTCGACCGGGTCCACAATGGCGACCGGGCGCACGTGGCCAGCATGATGGCGGTGGCGGTGGAGAGGGGCATGGAATATGAAGGAGAGTTCCGCGTCCAATGGGCGGACGGAAGCATGCACAGCGTCGTGATGCGGGGGACGGTTTATCGGGAATCCAGCGGGAAAGCTTTTGGGATGGGTGGCACCTGCCAGCCAGCACTGCATGACGACGCCTCGGGCCTGACCGCCAAAATGGAACGGACGATGTTTGCGGCGCTCATGGAGAGCCTGCCGGATTCCATTTATTTCAAGGACATGAACAGCCGGATGATTGCCGTCAACCAGGCGATGGTCCGGTGGCATGGGGTGAGCAATCCTCAGGTGTTGCTGGGAAAAACGGATTTCGATTTGTTCCTCAACGAGCACGCGACCCAGGCCCTGGCGGATGAACGCGAGATTCTCGATACCGGCATGCCCCTGGTGAACATTGAGGAGAAAGAGATGTGGCCCGATGGGCATGTGACCTATGTTTCCACCAGCAAAATGCCGTTGCGCGACGAGCGGGGGCGGATCATCGGCACCTTCGGGCTCTCGCGCGACATCACCGAGCGCAAAAATGCCCAGGAGCAGTTGGCCCGCTTCACCGAGGAGCTTCGGCACAAGAACGAGGCGCTCGAGGAGGAGCTGGCGATGGCGCGCGAACTCCAGCTTGCGATGTTGCCGCAGAGTTTCCCGGCCTTTTTCCACGCGGGACGCGAGGCCGCCCGCTTCTACCATTTCTTTCAGCCGTCCACGGCAGTGAGTGGCGATTTTTTTGATGTTTACGAGATCACACCCGACCGGGTGGGGGTCTTCATTTGCGATGTGATGGGGCACGGCGTGCGGGCCTCGTTGGTCGTCGCAACGGTGCGCGCGCTGGTGGAGGAAATGGCCTCCAACGCCCTCAGCCCCGAGATTTTGCTCGGCGATCTCAACACGGAATTGCGGCGGATTTTGCGGCACAACAGCACCCCGCTGTTTGTTTCGGCCTGTTATCTGCTGGCCGACCTGGCCACAGGAGAACTGGTTTACGCCAATGCAGGGCACCCCCGTCCCATTCATGTCCGCGCGGGAGGCGTCGCCCCGCTGGAAGGCAAAACGGGGCCGGTGCTCGGGCTCTTTGACGAAACGACCTACGAACGCTCCGTCTGCCGCTTCGAAGCGGGCGATACAGTGCTCTTCTTTACCGACGGTTTGTTTGAAGTGGAGAACGCACGGGATGAAATTTACGACTATGCGCGGCTGCTCAAAGCGGTGGAATGCCGCCGTCGGCTTCCGATGAAAGAGCTTTGCCGGGGAGTGGTGGAAGAGGTGCAGGAGTTCGCCGCCAACCGGGAATTTTCCGACGACGTTTGCCTGGTGGGGATGGAACTGACGTAGGAATAGCCGCAAAGAGGCGCAAGAGACGCAAAAAGGAGAGAAGATCACGCCCGCCACGAATGGGAGAAGGCGGATCGGCCGCTCCGCGGGCGATCTGTGAGAGCGCGTGGAAAACAGCTTTTGTTTTGCGCTTTTTGCGCCTTTTTGCGGCTGTCTGTCTTGTCTTATACCCTCTCTTTGAAAGAGTCCGACTCTTGAGCGCTAAAGGCGCGGCGGCATACCAGCCTGGGGCATCGCCCCAGGTCTTATGGCAAACAGGGCATAAGGGCTGAAAGCCCGAAGCATAACTGCGGAAGAAGAGATGCTGCGCGCTTTCAGCGCTGAGGCGTCCAGAATGCATTTCCTGGGGCGATGCCCCAGGCTGGTATGCTGCCGGGCCGTTGGCCCTGAAGGAGTCAGCAAAAAGAGTCCGTTTATTTCCAAGAGTTGGTATTAAAAGCGGTTAGGCGCAGAGCGGGATGGCGCTCTGTTCCGGGTAGTGTTCGCGTTCAATCCCCTCCGAGAGCAGCACCAGTTGAAACGCAAACGGGACTCCTTGCGATAAACCCAGATCGGCCAGGGAGAGCTTCCATTCGATCCTTTGCCCAAGGCTGAGCGTGGTGTGGTGCCCGGGTTTGCCTGCAATCGTAAATGAACCGGTCCCGGATTTTCGCAGGACGCTCGTCTTGGCCTGCACGGTTTCGTTTGCTTTGGAGGATTTGGTAATATTTAAGATCAGGCTGAAAGGCGGGGTTTGCTCCGGTTGCAGAAGATCGAGCCGGAGGTAAAGGTGCACTTTGTCGCAGCCGAACCAGAGTTTTTTTGCGAACCGCTCGGAACGGTGCATCGCCCCTTGTTCAGAGCCGGGCAGGTAGGTTCCGGCGTGCAGCCATTCGAGATGGGACGATTCGCCGTCGCCGATGCACGGGGTGATGCGGCGTTGCGGCGGGCGAAACAGCGGCGGGGTAAAGCCGGGGATCGGAAGGTCCAATTCCGCCGGAGGGGCGGTATCGCACAGGAGATAGACATTCTTGAGGTGCTGCCGAAACAGTTCGTCAAACAACGCGTCGTTTTCGGTGGAGAAATCCGGCCCATACCACCAGAACCAATCGCTCCCCTCGGCAGCGTAGATCTCGTGCAATGCTGCGGTTTGCTCGGAGTCCCCCAGCCTTCCGGTATGGATTTGTTGCTGGAGAAAAGCGCGGGTTTGCCCGAGCAGATCCCAGGCGCGGTTCTCCTCCGGTTCGCCAATCCAAATATCGAAGTTGCTGCCGATCCACGAGCCGGTGTGCAGGGTGTTGAGGCTGCGCACGGGTGGGTGTTCATGAAAATAGCCTTCCAGCGTGCAACTGCACAGCCGCACGGGATCGGCGGCGATCCCCTCGTAGAGCGCCCGAAGGAACGCCTCGCCGCCATCGGGAAAGTTCTCCCAGGCGTTTTCGCCATCGAGGATGATGGGGATGAGCCCCTGGCCCGGCGGAATGTGCTCGGCGATGTGCAGCAAATGGCCGATCAAATGGCGCGCGGCATGTTCGGGCGGGTTGCGGGCGGCGGTGAACCCGATGAAATCCGAGAGCGGACGGTCGCGGAAGACGCCGTTGACCGCCGCGCCATCGTGGCGGATTTGCCAGCCTTGAAAAAGTTCCAGGTGCTCGATCCGGGTGTGCATGTAGGCCGGGTCGCTATGGATCGACTTGAAGAGGTTCTCTTCGTCGCTGCAAAAATATTCGATTCCCGCTTGCTGCATCAGCGGGATCATCTCCGGCGCGATCGAGCCTTCCGAGGGCCACAAGCCGCGCGGGCGGCGTCCGAAGAGGCGTTCGTGGTTTTCAATGGCCAGCGTCAACTGCGCCTCGGCGTCCTGCGGCCAGTGGAACCGGTGGGGAAACTCGCGGCCCGGCAGACTGCGCTCGGCCAGCGCGGTGTCATAGACCAGGGGCAGGATCGGGTGAAAAAACGGCGTGGTGGTCAGTTCCACCTGCCCGCGATCCTGCGCCGCACGATAGGCGCCGGGGAGGGAGCGCATGATTTCCAGGTGGATCTCCAGCAACCGCGCTTTTTCAGGCTCGGTGAAATGGCGCCCCTTTTTGCGCAATGCAGCGAGTTCCGGAAACCGGCGGCAGGCGGTGTAACCGCACCAGGCGAGGTTAAACCAAACCTGGAGATCGAGAAAATCCTGCGAGGTGAATTGCCGCGCGATCCGGGGAAGCTCCTCCCGGTGCGGATGCTCGCCGCGTTTGTTGAGAAGCTCAGCATAGCGCGGCTCCGGCTTGACCAGGTTGGCCCAGTTCGCTTTGAAAAAATCTTCCAACAGGGCCGCCCGCTCGCTTTCGCCGAGATGGGCCGCCGGTTTGCGCGAGCGCTCCAGCCAGAGGTCGGTGACGCGCCCCTCGACGATCTCCTCGATTTGCAACAAAAGCACCGGCGTGAGGTTGAAGTTGAGGTGCACGCCGGGATAGTCGGCAGCGAGCGAGATCATATCGAGGTAGCCCTTGACGCTGTGCAGGCGCACCCAGGGCATTGTCGCCACCCGGGTGAGCGGGTTCACGTAATAGGGCTGGTGCATGTGCCAGA
>CAIYQA010000405.1 GCA_903928175.1 uncultured Spartobacteria bacterium
CCGGAGCACGAAAAAGTGTTCTTCGCCTACAACACCATCGCCCAGGACCAGATCGCCAAAGGCCAGAGTGCCGACGCCATTGCCACCCTCGGAGAGATGGCCGAGAAACATCCTGCCGACCCGCAGGCGGCGACCGCGTTACTCACGATCGTTTCCCTTTGGAACCAGCAGGCGAATACCCTCGGCCGCTACTTCGCCCTCAACGAAGCGCAGCGCGGCCAATGGAAAACCGCCATCGCCAATTCCCTTGCGGCGGCGGAAAAAGTCCTCCTGGTTTACCCCGAGAGCCAGCAAGTGCCGCTCGCCATGCAATACCTGCTGGGGGGGCAGAAACTCCTCGCGAGCGCAAAGCTCAAGACCGACGAAGAAGTGACTCAGTATTTCCAAGAGCTCGCAGCAAAGTTCGATGACAAACCCCGGACCAAAAGCAAAATCCTTTTCGCCCTTGCCTCGTTCACCTACGAGAAAGACAAGACCAAGGCGCTCGATCAAATGACCGCGGCTTACAACCCGCAACTCGTGTATGGGGCCGCCGACATCGATCTCTACGCCAGCGTCCTGCTTGAGCAGGGCAAGACCGAGCAGGCGGTCCAGCTTTACCAGAAACTCGCCGCCGATTTCCCCAACCCCGACCCGGCGCATCCCGAGAAAGCCCCCCTGCAAATCCAGGAAGCCCAGGCGATTGCCCTGTTCGGCGCGGCCAAAGCGTTGCAGAGCCAGGGCCAGATCGTTCCGGCGGCGGAGAAATTTGACGCTTTCAAAAAACTGTATCCGCGTTCACCCGCGCCCAAAATTCTCGAAGCCAACTACGGTATCGCTCTGGCGGCGCATCAGCAGAATCAGGATGACAAGGCGATTCCGCTGCTTATCCAAGTCTTCCGCGCCCCCACCGCCAGCGTTTCCCTGCGCGCCAACGCCATGCTCCTCCACGCCAAGATCCAGGAGACCAAAAACGAAACGCTGCCCGCCATCGACCAGTATCTTAAAATCGCCCTCTTCTACGACTCGGTTCCCGCAACCGCCGCCGAGGCGCTCTGGTGTGGAGGTCAGCTTTTGGAAAAACAAGCCGCCACCCTGCCCGCCACCAGTCAAAATCCCAAGGATGTGACCCGCGCCACGCAACTCAAAAAAGCGGCAAAGGTTTATTCCGACCTTATCACCAAATATCCGAACTCTCCGCATATCAAAGAGGCCCGTGCCCGGCACGCCGAACTCGACCCCGCATCGAAATAGCGGAAATCCCCGCAGGGAGCCGATTTTGTTTGCGACGCCGAGCCCCGGAATCGCGCGCGGAGCGCACGATCCACCTTCTGCGTTTGAGAGCACGCGCGCCCGACTCCCTCGCACCCCCGGGTCGCGAGCGGTGCTTGAGATACCCAACGCTCTCCCCTTTTGCGCCCTTTGCGCCTTTTTGCGGCTAAGTCTAGTTTTCCGCCGAATGCAGACCGCCGGTGCCCGCGCGGAATGCCACAATCATCCGTTCGGGATCGCCCGGACGCGCCTTGGAGCAGTTCCAGAGGCAGACGCCACAGTGCACGCATTTCTCGCGGTCGAACGCCGGAGAGCCGCCCGCTTCGCCGGGAGCAATCGCCTGGCCGGAGCAGCCGTCGATGCAGATCCGTTCCTGGCAGGTCGCGCACACTTCCGGATGCGTGAAAACCACATGGTCCGCGTAACCGTGCGGAGCCTGAACCTTGCCGCCGATGAGCAGTGCGTCTTGTTGTGAGATGAGCAACTGCCCTTCGTAGGGAATCGCAGGCCAGCCCGCCCGTTCCATCAGCGCATCGTGCAGAGGCAGCCCCTTGGCGGCGCATTCTTTGCGAATCGCGGCGATTTCGTCGGCGGGAATCCTGCCCCGGTAGTAATCTTCAATAGTCGGGATGCGCTTGTACGGCTGGACCGGTTTGTTGCCGGGAGCGATCACCCCATTGGTCAACCCGGTGAGCGCCATGCCGATCATCCCGGGGATAAACCCTTTCTGGAATCCGTTGCGCGATTTTTCCGCCACGCGGCCCTCGGCTTCCACCCAGCTTGCGCGACGGCGCGCGACATAACTGGCGTCGAGGTTTTCCTTCGTGAATGGTTTGTTGGCCTTGAGCAGTTCCAAGACGCTTTCGGCAAGCTGCGTGCCGCTGGTCCAGGCTTCATCCACGCCCGAGCCAGTGAGGACGTTGGTCGTGCCGGAGCCTTCGCCGATGCGCGCAAAGCCGTCGCCGGTGAGGTGCGGTTCGCCGTGCAGGCCGGATTCGCCCAAGGTTTTCGCTCCCCAGGAGCGGAGTTTGCCGCCTTCCAGGTAGCGCCAGAGATACGGGTGCAGCATCCAGTGTTGAAGATACCGGTAGGCCGTGCGCGTGGGATTGTCGAACCATGAGGGCACAAAAATGCCGATGGAAGCGACATTGTCGGGGTGCACGTAGAAGAAGCCAAAGATTTCCGGCTCGGGATAACCAAACGTGTGCAAGACCGTGCCCGGTTTGAGCGGCGTCCCTTCGGGCAGATCGACCACGAACTTCATCCCGATCGCCCAATCGCGGGCGTGATGCCCTTCGGGCATGCCGAGTTGCTCATCGAGCTGTTGGCCGATGGGGCCGATCGGGCCGTCGCCGATCACCGTTAGAGCGGCGTGGATATCCATGCCCGGCATGAACGCATCGCTGGGTTCGCCGTTTTTCTCCACCCCTTGATCCAGCAAGCGAACTCCGACCACTTTTTTGCCGTCCAGGAGCGCTTCGGAAACCGGTGTGCCGGGCCAGATCTGGACCGTCCCGGTGCATTGCACCTGCGCGCCGACCCATTGCATGAACTGCCCCATCGAAAGCACCAGGCCGTTTTTCTTGTGCAAAAATCCGGGAGTCCACGGCAAATCGAGCGCGTCGTTCTCAACCGGCAGCATCCATTTGAAAGCCTTGATGGCCTGATCCGCCGCGCGCATCAACGCCGGGCGACGGCTCGCCCCCACCGGGTCCAGCAAATAAAGCACCTTCTCGTCCCCCACCGGGGCGGCCATGGGAATCCCAGCTTGGTCGATGTCCGGGAACGATTCGCGCAGCCCGCGCGCGCGGGTCACCACGCCGGAAACGCCGAAGCCGATGTCATCGGCGCGCTCGTAGCAGACCACCTGGGGCGGCATGCCGGGCATCACGGCGCTTTCCACGGCGGGCGTGCCGTCTTCGTTGACGAGTTGTTTGGCGAGCGTGGAGAGAAAGCCGCCCATCGCGGGGCCGAAGCCGACGCAGGCGATATCCACGTCCATACGGGCGCGTTCGATGGTAGAATCTGATGTCATGATTTTTTTGCTTTTCTCGATTTGAGGATGAAAACGGGCGGCTCTTCTTTTACATGAAATCCCATTTCACGCGAGGCGGATTCCGTGTCCGGCGGCACCGGTTCCATGAGGCGCTTGATCTCGCCTAAAATGTGGACGATGGCCTGCTCCTGGTCATTGAGCCGCTCGGTCAGGTTCCGCTCCAGTTCCGCCAATTTCGCGGCCAACTCCTTGTTTTGCGCAAGGGTTTCGCGCATTTTCACAAAGGCGCGGACAACAAACACGCTCATCTGCACCGCGCGCGGACTGCGAAGCACATTGGCCGCCATGATCGCGCCATGCTCGGTGAAAGCCACGGGACGGTGACGCCTTCCCCCATGTCCACTTGAGGTCACAAATTGTGACCTCAAGTTTGTAACCTCCTCAAAATCAACCTCGAATGCGAAGTCCTCCGGGAATTTCTCGATATTTCGCCGAACCGCTTGATTGAGTTGTTTGGTCGGCACGCCATAAACCTGGGCCAGATCGGCGTCCAGAATGACGCGCTGTCCACGAACGAGGCGGATCAAGCTCTCGACGAGATTGGCGGATGGGGAAGTCATTTTATTCTCATGCAAAGCCGCAAAGGCGCAAAGAGGTTATTCTGGTTGCTTGTCGGATCTGGAGATACGCCATTTTTTATATTCCCAGCTTATACCCACAGCCCAGATGCCGATTATCGTAAAACCAAACGCGTGGTGGTATTTGAGGATGAGCGGAATGTTTTTGTCTGGCGCGATGACATCGGCAAGGTGCGCTGCCATGAACACCGCAAAAGTGAACAACCACAATGGAATCAACTTGGCCGCTCGCTGCTCGGTGATATTGAGCGCACAGGTGGCGTTTATCAGTATTATCCCCAAGTAATACAATGATTTGATCCCGCTCAGTAGCAAATAAACGCTCACGGTAAAAACGGTCATGCGCAGCATAAACTGCTTGGCCGTTTCTGGAGATTGCCGGTAGGTGGATGGGGTAGTCATTTGATTCTCACGCAAAGCCGCAAAGGCGCAAAAGGGTTAGTCTTCCAGGCCGTTTACTACGGACAAATTCCATTTTTGATAGCGACCGAAGGCAATCAGGAAACTGGAGTCCTAAGGAGGAAAAATAGGAAAGAGGGTCAAAGGCCCGCAGGCATACCAGTCTGGGGCAACGCCCCAAGGCTCGGCAAAGAACAGAATCAGGGCTGAAAGCCCGACGCATGGAACGCGGATTCTCAGAACGATGCGGCGGGCCTTCAGCCCTTGATGATTCTCCGCCCCGAGTCCTGGGGCGTTGCCCCAGGCTGGTATGCTGCCGCGCCTTTGGCGCTTCGGATAGCACCGATTTTTCCGGACGGCTGGTCTTATTCATTGGGTCCGGAAAGCGTCTGGGCGTCTCATTTTTGCGCTTTTTGCGCCTTTTTGCGGCAAATCCTTACATCGGGTAGTCGAGCGCCTCGGGGATCATCACTTTGGTGAGCGCGTCCCCCGCGCGGTCTTTGGCGAGCCGGGCGCCTGCCAGACCTGCGTCGATCTGTGCCCGCTGCGCGGCAAATTCCGCAAGCTCCACCGGCTCGGCGTTGTAGCCATAGACAAGTTCCGCACAGATGCGGCCCACTTCGCCCGCGGCGCTGGCGCTATGAACATGGCACAAGTCGATGAGGAAATTGACGGTGCCCGGGAGCCCTTCAGCGAGAGACGGGTCCGCCACGCCTTTGGATTCGAGCCGGAGCACATCGAGGATTTGTTGCCGGGTGGCGATCAACCAGCAAAGGGCGTCGGCCAGCGCGAAAGTCACGCCTTGGCGGCTCTTGTGGTAGAGCTTCGCGCCGAGGGCGTCCTTGGTCGCTTCGAGATGCTTGAGCGTCCAGACCCAAAGCTTCATGGAGTTGGCCAGCGTGGAAGCGCCGGTGCCGGGCTTCTCGGAGGCGATGTGTTGCATTTCGGCGATCCACCCCTTGAATTGCGTGAGGAAAAGCGCGTTGTTCATCGTCATCGAGAGCTGGAGCCGCTGCACGGCTTCGGGCCCTTCGTAGGTCGCCTCAAGCTGCGCGTCCATCCACTTCTGGCAGAGGAATCCGGGGCAATCCTCGGTAATTCCGTAGCCGCCCATGAGGCTTACCGCCTCGCGCATCATGTTCGCGCCGTGGCCGGTGTTCCAAAGCTTGCAGGCGGGGCAGAGCACGTTCGCCAGCGAATCGAGCAAGGCGAACTGGACGAGCGGATCGGCCTGCAGCGCCGCGATCCGTTCGCGGTTCGCCTCCGGCTGTGCCGAAAGCTTGAGCAGTTCGATCGCGTCTTGCTGGCTTTGCGTGAGCGCCTTGAATGCGGCGCGTCCGCTCAGGCCTTTCTCTTCAAAAATGCGGTCCTTGGTTTTTTCGAGCACGTCCACCTCGTCATAAAGGCGCGCGGTCGCGAACCCGAGGGAGGAACTGGCTTCCCCTGCCGCCCAGACATCCACCAAACGGTGCAGCGCGTCTTCCTTCTGCTGAAGACCGCTCTCAAACCGGGGCGAACCGGCGTTGACCCCATCACCGCCACGGAATCGCTGGCGTTGGTAGCGGATCACCGGCTCGATGGCTGAAAGCAGCTTGGCCGAGGTCATGAGGCCGACGGTTACGCGGGTGCGCTTGAACACCGCTTCAATCACTTCGGCATGCGAGTAGCGCGGGATAATCACGCCGTCCTTGATGGTGTAGCCGCCGATGATCCGGCTTGCGGGCACCGTCAGGTTGAACACCGGGTCGCGCGTGGAGGAAAGTTGATGCACGAGCTTCTTGGTCGGCACCCCGCGATCGAAAGTCCCGGGATCGGTCTCTTCGAGAATCACCATGAAGCTCCCCTTGATCCGCTCGTCGGCGGAATCGACAGCGGCGGTGACAACATCGGCAAAAGCCATGCCGGTGATGAAGCGGGCGCGCTTGTCGATGTGCAACATCGGCTCCCCGCCCTCCTTCCATTCGGCCACGCGCGCCTTGCCACACAGCATCCCGGTTTCCACCCCTGCGAACGGGATCGGTTCCGTCAAAGCAAACGCGGCGCGGATCTGGCGGCGCTCCTCGCCCGGCTGTTTCGGCGCAGCCATCCCCATGTAGTAGGCGCGTTGCTCGGGCGTGCCCCGCTCGTGGATCGGCGCCAGGCCGAGATTGCTCGCGAGGCTGCCCGTGGCGGCACCCGCGTCCACCCAGGCCAATTCAAAAGCCACCAGCGAAAGCGCAAGGTTTTTGGGTCCTTCGATGAAGCCGCCCAGCTCGGGGTCCAACGACGCGGCGGTGATGCCGCTCTCGTCATAGATCGGCATTTGAGCCGCTTTTGCCGGCGTCCACTCATGGGAATTGCGGGCGCCTTCGGCCACCATGCGGGCAATCGGCCCGCGCGCGACGCAGCGGGTGGATTGCACGAGCATCGCGAGGTCGTAGCGCTCGTCGAAGCCCCACAGGATTTGGCGTACGCCGTCTCCCGGCAATGTTTGCAGCGTGGGGTAAGGGTGGTCGGTGGCTTGGCTCTGCATAAAGGGTCGGTAAATAAGTAAAACGCGCGGGATCACATCACCCCCGGTTCGGGGCGACGGGTCCGTGCGCATCCGGGTAGAAATAGGCGTTTCTTGGACGGCGCGCAAGCGAAAGCCGCGCGTGGACGGTTGTAAAACATTTCACGATTTAAAGCAAAGCCGCATTCTGCCGTCTTGACCATTGCGGGTTTCTGGGGTTATCTCTTTCAATGCAGTCAGGCAACCCCTTTCAGGATACCCCTTCAGCGCCATGATCGAACTCGAAATCTACGCGGCCGGTGTGCGTGATCTAAAAATCATTCTGGAACTCGACCATGTGTTGGAAGGCATTCCCGGCCTGCGGTACAAAATCGACCGCAACCACGACATCGTCTATTTCGAAGTCGAGCAGCCGAAGTTCAACGTGCAAGAAATCCTTCACGCCTTCAAGCGTTTGGGCTTGGAGCCGCGCGTGGTCGGGGAGGTGCCGCAGGAGTTGAATAAGAAAAAGACCCAGTTGCTGCATTAAGTCGCGCAACAGGAAGCGCACAGCAAGAAGCGCACAACCGGAATACGCATCCCGCAGGGATGCCAGCGAATAGCCGGGGGTTGAGCGCAGCGACACCCCCGGAACCCGTCCCATAACGACGCTCACCCCAACGGGGTGGCAGAGCTTTGGGAATCCAGCATCGCCGGATTTCTGCGACCCCTCCGGGGTCAATCCGTTGTTCTGCTAAACCGGGGGTATCGCAAAGCTCAACCACCGGCTATTGTCTGTAAACCCTTGCTTCGGGTTATAGAATCAGATTCAAGAAATGACTCCCACGCAAGGGGAAGCACGCAAGGGGAAGCACGCAAGGGGAAGCACGCAAGGGGAAGCACGCAAGGGGAAGCACGCAAAGGGAAGCACGCAAAGGGCGAAGCACACGAAGATCAGAACGAGCGGGAATCCCTGTTCCGTTCTTCGTGCGCTCCGGGGAAGCATCTACTGGGACGGCGTGGAGGAGAAGTTCGCCGAGGCGAGACGCGTGCGCTCCCCGGAACCCCTCATCCACACCGCAGTCGCTTGGGGCCCTCTAATCCACGACCGTAATTTTGCGCGGCTTGAGGCTCTCCGCCTTGGGCAGCGTGAGTCTCAGGATCCCCTGCTCCATTTTCGCCACAATTTTTGCGGTGTCGATGGAGGTGTCGATCTCAAAACTGCGCCGGTAATCGCCATGCCGGGATTCGCGATACACCACCTCCCCTTGGGGTTGGGTATCGGAGCGGTGACCCACAATGGTCAACTCATTATTTTCCACAGTCACTTCAATGCCGTCCTTGGGGACGCCAGGCATCTCCAGTTCCAGCACATAGGCTTCCTGTTCCTCGCGAATATTCGCGGGCGGCAACTCCCAGGCGGGCATCCGCGAGGTCTGGCTTCTTTCGAGAGTGTTTGCAACGGGTTTCATAGGATCTGGTGGTTGAGGTTTAAGAAACCGAGACTTCGATCTGTTTGGCCTTGGCTTCCTGGGACTTGGGCAGTTCCACGGTGAGAATGCCGTCCTTGTAAGAGGCCTTGATTCTCTCCGCATCGACTTTGGTGGGCATCGACACGCTGCGATGGAATTTTCCGAAAGAGCGTTCGCTGCGGAAGCTCTCTCCCTCGCGCACTTCGCTTTCCTGCTTGCGTTCGCCCGCGACGGTGAGAATCCCGTCCTGGAAGGTGATCTCGATCTCCTCCTTCTTCATCCCGGGCAGCTCGGCTTTGATATAGACATTTTCCTTGTCCTGGAAGACGTCCACGCTGGGGCTCCAGCCCCCAAACAGCCCGACATTTTCTGTAAATCCGGCCAGCGAGCCGTCCAGCAATCGGTTCATTTCCTCGCGCAGCGAGGCGAGCCGATTCAAGGGTGACCACGTAGCCAGTTCAGGATCTTGATAACGAATGATGTTCATAAAAGTTCTCCTTTTGACTTAATGGATTCGGTTTGCAATTTCTCAAATAGCTTATGCAATGCCTGAACCGCCCGAAGGGGATACCATGAACGTAACTCTCTGATGCCCTGTTACTTCCCGAAAAATCCAGGTTGAACCTGTTCTGGAAAAATGCGACAGAATGGCGCTTTCCGTGTCCCAGGGAATCCCGAGAAGTGTGCCGAATTGACACTCCTGCTCGCAATACGTTGCGTTCCGAGGCGCGCGATTCCCGCGGGGGCCGCGCAAACAAAATCGGCTCGCTACGCTCGATGCACTTTGGAAAATAGGGCGGTCTTGTTTGTCGCTCTGCTCTCCCTCGCCCTGGAAGGGCGAAGCAAACCAGCCCAGGGCAACGCCTTGGGTTTACACGAGGAGAACACCGTGCCCTGAAAGGGCACTGGGGAAGGCTGTGATTGGCCGCACTTCAATGGCTCCTCCCAGCGCCCTTGCAGGGCGCATCCGCTTGCTCGCAACACCCAGGGCGGCGCTCCGCTTGCCCTGGGCTTGCTTACCCTGCGCTTTCAGCGCGCAGGAATGCGACAAAATAAACCCATCCCCGCCGCAAGCGGACTGGGTATTTCAGTGCCGCGCCGCTCAACCTTACGCCGCAAGCGGCGGGGAATTGAACCCGAAGGAGATTAAATAGAATACGCTCTAGCCCGCCGAGCGGCCCATCTCTCGAGGGAGCGCCTGGCCGACCCGGACTCGTTTCGAGGATTACACCTGCCAGCTCTTGAGGATGCGCAGGTAGTTGGCGCGCTCAAAGGCGGTGGCATCGGGGCAATGCTTCAGGTTCATTGTGCCACGCATTTGCGCGAGCGACTCGTATTCGTGCTCTTCGAGCCATTGGGAGAGCCCGGCGAGCACCGTCGCCAAATGTTCGGGCCCATTGCGCAGCAGGGCGGAAACGATCTGGACGACATGCGCCCCGGCCATGATCGCGCGCACGGCGTCTTGCGCGCCATGGATGCCCCCGGTGGCGGCGTAGGAGGTGTTGATCTGGGCGCTCAGAATGGCCAGCCAGCGCAGGCGCAGCCGGAGTTCGGAGGGGGTGGAGAGTTCCAGGACGGATTCCGTGTCGAGGTCTTCGATGTTGATGTCCGGCTGATAAAACCGGTTGAAGAGCACGACGCCGTTGGCCCCTGCGCCGAGGAGTTGCTTCACAAAATTCGGCAGCGACGAGAAAAACGGAGAGAGCTTGACGGCAATCGGGATCGAAATATTTTTCCGAATCGCCGAGACGAGATCGATGGCCCGCTTTTCGACCTGTGCCCCGCTGGTGTTCGGGTCCGACGGGATGTCATAATAGTTGAGTTCCAGCGCATCCGCCCCCGCCTGCTCCATGAGCTTGGCGTGGCCAATCCACCCTCCGGGGGTGATGCCGTTGAGTGAGGCGATGACCGGCACGCTCACGGTGGCTTTGATTTTGCCGATCAACTGCAGGTACTGCTCGCTGGTCTCGTCAAAATCGTCCTCATTGGGCAGGTAGGTGAGCGCTTCGGCGAAGCTTTGGGTGTGGGATTCCACATCCCGATCCAAAGCGGCGCGCTCCAGTTCGATCTGCTCCTCAAACAGGGAGTGCATCACGATGGCGGCGGCTCCTGCGTCTTCGAGGCGGCGGACGGTCGAGAGATCGTCCACCAGCGGGGAGGCGCCCGGCATGAGGGGGTTTTTGAGTTTAAGGCCGAGGTATTCGGTTGCGAGATTCATGTGCTTGGCTTCTTAGTTACCGATTCGTGTGTGCCGGTCGGGTTGGATTACTTGGCTTCGCCGTTGCCGCCGATGCTGGCGAGCTTTTGGTAATAGGCGGCGCGCTGGTCCGCTTGTTCCTGCGCGGCGGCTTCAAACGCGGCCAGGTTTTCCGGCTTCGTCTTGAAGCGGAGCTCGTTGCGCAGGTAATCGGCCACGCGCACTTTAGGCGGCGCATTGTCGATCTGCAACGGCGCGAGCCCTTCGGCGCTGCGGCGCGGATCGAAGCGGAAGAGCGGCCAGGTGCCACTCTCCACCGCGAGGCGCTGCTGTTCAAGCCCGTGGTTGAGCGAGTAGCCGTGGGCGATGCAATGGCTGTAGGCGATGATGAGCGAAGGGCCGTCGAAGCTTTCGGCTTCCTCGAATACCTTGACGGTCTGGGCGTCCTTGGCGCCAAAGGCGACACGGGCGACATAGATGTTGCCGTAGCTCATGGCCATGAGGCCGAGGTCTTTCTTGGGACGGGTTTTCCCGGCCATGGCGAACTTCGCCGTGGCGCCGAACGGGGTCGATTTGGACATCTGCCCGCCGGTGTTGGAATAGACTTCGGTGTCCATGACGAGGATGTTGATATTCGCCCCGGTGGAGAGGACATGATCCACGCCGCCGTAACCGATGTCATAGGCCCAGCCGTCGCCGCCGAGGATCCAGGTGCTCTTGCGAACGAGGAAATCAGCCACATCCGCAAGGCGGCGCGCCTCGATCTGATCGAGCCCGGCAAGCCGTTCGCGGAGCGCCTTCACCCGTTCGCGCTGGGCGGCGATGACGGCTTCCTCGCGGCCGCCTCCGGCCAGCAATTCCGCGACCAGCGTGTCGCCGATCTGCGGAGCCAGCTTGGTGAGGAGTTCCCGCGCGATGCCGTTCTGCTTGTCGATGGCGAACCGGAAGCCGAGGCCGTATTCGGCGTTGTCTTCAAAGAGGGAGTTGGACCAGGCCGGGCCGCGTCCGTTGGAGTCGGTGGTGTAGGGGGTGGTCGGCAGATTGCCGCCGTAGATCGAGGAACACCCTGTGGCATTGGCGATCACCAGGCGGTCGCCAAACATTTGGGTGAGCAGCTTGATGTAAGGCGTCTCGCCGCAGCCGGTGCAGGCTCCGGAGTATTCAAAGAGCGGCTGCGCGAACTGGCTGCTCTTGACCTCGGGCTTGAGCAGCGTGCGGTCCGGGTTCGGGAGGTCGAGGAAGTAAGCGTATTGCGCAGCTTCCTTGGAACGCTCGGGGATGACCGCCATGGTGAGCGCCTTATGGCTCGGGTCGGTCTTGCTCTTGGCCGGACAGACCGAAGCGCAGAGGGTGCAGCCGGTGCAATCCTCGGGAGCGACCTGGATCGTGAAGCTCTGGCCTTCCTGACCGCGCATTTTGACGGAGTTGAATCCCTCGGGCGCGCTGCCCAGCAGTTCGCTCGGATAATACTTGGAACGAATGGCGGCGTGCGGGCAAACAAACGCGCATTTGTTGCACTGAATACAGATGCTCGAATCCCAGACGGGGAGCTTGTCGGCAATATTGCGTTTTTCCCACTGGGTGGTGCCCACGGGCCAGGTGCCATCGGCGGTGAAGGCGCTGACCGGAAGGAGGTCGCCCTTGCCTTCGAGGATCACCCCCGTGACGCGCTTGACGAAATCGGGAGCCGCTTCGGGAACCGGCGGCAGCATCGCGGGACCGTTGATGCAGTTGGCGGGAATCTTGACTTCATGCAGCCCGGCGAGCGCCTGGTCGACTGCGGCGAAGTTTTGCGCCACCACGGCGTCGCCCTTGCGGCCGTAGGTTTTCTTAATCGCTTTTTTGATCTGTGCGATGGCTTCCTCGCGAGGCAACACGCCGGAAATCGCGAAGAAGCAGGTCTGCATGATCGTGTTGGTGCGTCCGCCAGCGCCGGCAGCGCGGGCCACGGAAGCGGCGTCGATCACGTAAAACTGGAGTTCTTTTTCGACAATCTGCTGCTGCACCTCGCGGGGGAGGTGATCCCAAATCGCATCCGCCCCGAACGGGGTGTTGAGCAGGAAGACCGCCTTGGGCACGGCGTAGCTGAGCACGTCGAACTTCTCCATGAAGGTGGCCTGATGGCAGGCGACGAAGTTGGCGCGCTTGATCAGGTAATGGGCGGAGATCGGGCGCGGCCCGAACCGGAGATGGGAGATCGTCATCGCGCCGGATTTCTTCGAATCATAGACGAAGTAACCTTGGGCGTAATTGGAGGTCTCTTCGCCGATGATTTTGATGGAGTTCTTGTTGGCTCCCACCGTGCCATCCGCGCCGAGGCCGAAGAATACGGCCCGCACAACGTCAGTGGCTTCCAGGTCGAAGGTGACATCGTAATCGAGCGAAGTGCCGCTCACGTCGTCGTTGATGCCGATGGTGAAATGGTTCTTCGGGCGTTCCCGCAGCAGTTCCTCGAAAATCGCCTTGGCCATGGACGGATCGAACTCCTTGGAGCCGAGGCCGTAGCGGCCGCCGATCACGACTGGCTCGCAGGCGAACTGGCTCAGGCCAGTGGAACGGGCTTCGGCCAGCGCGGTCACAACGTCGAGATAAAGCGGTTCGCCAAGCGCTCCGGGTTCTTTGGTGCGATCGAGGACGGCAATGCTCTTGACGCTCGCGGGGATCGCCGCGATGAACGCTTCCACATGAAACGGACGATACAATCGGACCTTGAGCACGCCCACTTTTTGCCCTTGCGCGTTGAGCCAGACGGCGGCTTCCTCGGCGGTCTCCGCGCCGGAACCGATGGCGATGAGGACGCGATCGGCTTCGGGATGCCCGACATAATCAAAGAGATTGTATTGGCGACCGGTCAGCTTGGCGAAGCGGTCCATCAAACCCTGCACTGCCTTGGGCACATTGGCGTAGTAAGGATTGCACGCTTCCCGCGCCTGGAAATAAACATCGGGGTTCTGTGCCGTGCCCCGGATCGAAGGGTTATCGGGAGTGAGCGCGCGGTTGCGGAAGGCGCGGATCTCTTCTTCGTTGATCATCGAACGAAGCACCTCGTCATTGAGGAGGTCGATCTTGGAGACTTCATGCGAGGTGCGGAAGCCGTCGAAGAAATGCATGAACGGGACGCGGGTCTCGAAGGTGGCGGCGTGGGAGATGCACGCGATGTCCTGCGCTTCCTGAACGGAGTTGGAAGCGATCATCACAAAGCCGGTCTGGCGGCAAGCCATCACGTCGGAGTGATCGCCGAAAATGGAAAGGGCGTGGGTGGCCAGCGCGCGCGCCGTCACATGGAAGCAGAAAGGCAGCAACTCCCCGGCGATCTTGTACATGTTAGGGATCATCAAGAGCAACCCCTGCGAGGCCGTGAAAGTGGTCGTCAACGCGCCCGAGTTGAGCATGCCATGGACGGCTCCCGCCACACCGGCTTCGGACTGCATTTCCACCAGCGCGGGAACGGATCCCCAAAGGTTGGGGCGGCTCTTGGCCGACCATTCGTCGCACGATTCCGCCATGGGCGAAGACGGCGTGATCGGGTAAATCGCAATGGTTTCGCTCAGCCGGTAGGCTACGGAAGCCACGGCTTCATTTGCGTCAAGGGTTGCTGCTTTGGGGGATCGCACGGCCGTGCTCGGCTCTTTGGTGGCACTCATTTGCCTAATCAAGCGCAAACCGGGGCGCGGGGCTGCCCCCGAATTGGCACACCCTGCCCATGGATTGCCAGCCCTTTCTTCTATCGGCGCGTTTGCGCTCGCAGGCCGGAAAGAAAAAACCGGCACCAGGTCAAGCCGGGCGCCGGTTTTTACGGGAGAGGTTCTGTTTACCAGGAAAAGAGGCCGCTCTGGGGCACAAAAATCTGATCGCCAGGGAGCACTTTGACATCCAGCGAGGGATCTTTGGAAAATTTCGTGGTGTCGAGCACTTGCACTTTTCCGTTGCGCGTGAGTTTCACGTGCTTTTTGTCGGCGAAATCGTTGAACCCGCCCGAGCCGCCGATGGAGGTCATCACCGTTAGATCGGCGGTGTAAACCACCCGACCCGGGGCTTTGACTTCCCCGGTCACGTTCACAAGCCGGGTGCTGGCTTGCGGGGTGACGGTGATCGTCGGGTTGGTGTAAAATTTTCCCTCTTTGAGCTTTGTCTCGATGATCTGCTGGACCTGGGAAATATCCAGCCCGGTGACTTTGATTTTGCCGATGTAGGGAATGTTGAGCATTCCTCCCTCATCAATGGTTTGCGTGGAGCTGAATGCAGCAATCTCCTCGGGGGGGACTTGCGCAAGGCGGATGTCCACCGTTTCGCCCGCCCGGAGGACCGCCTGCGCGAGACAGAGCCGGGGCGCGAGGAACGCCGTGACGATCAGGAAAAAAGCGAAGTACGAAAAAAGGCGTTTCATTTTAGTAATCTCCGGGTTTTGCGACGACTTTTTCCGGCAGCGGGCCGCCCAGCGGGATCTGCTTGATGGATTTGCGCTTTTTGCGCTCCGCGTCCGGGGTGTAGTAGTCGTAGTACTGTGTGTAATACTGGTAACCCGAATCGTGCTTGGTATCGACGTTGTTCAAAACGATGCCCAGGAGGTGGCCGCCCACATTTTCCACGGCGCCCTTGACGCGTTGGAGCATCGCGCGCGGGAAGCGCCGGTATTGGACGACCATGATCGCGATATCGACTTCGCTGGCCAGGATGGAGGCGTCGCTGACGCCCAGGATCGGCGGAGAATCGAAGAAGATAAGATCGTAGCGGCTGCGCAAAGACTCGATCAGGTCGATCATGCTTTGGGAATTGAGAATACCCACGGCGTCATCGGGAAGGGTGCCGCTGGAGAGGAACGAGAGGCCCGGAATGGCCGTTTTCAAAATGCATTCGTCCGCTTTCCGCTGCCCGGTGAGCACATCCGAAAGCCCGAATTCATTGTCCACATCAAAGAACGTGTGCTGGGAGGGCCGGCGCAAGTCGGCATCCACCACCAGAACCTTATACCCGCCCTTGGCGCAGGTGACGGCCAGATTGTTGAGCGTTGTGGATTTTCCTTCGCCCGGACCGCCGGAAACCAGGGTCATGGTTTTGGCGTTGGGATTCTTGCTGTTAAATTCAATATTGGTGCGCAGGATTCGATACGCTTCGGCATCCGGGGCATCCCCCTGGAGTTTGTAAAGGGAGGTGATGCCCTTGGGAATGACCGCAAGAACCGGCGTCTTGAGATAGCGTTCCACGTCGTCCAAGGTCTTGACGCTGGTATCGAGGTATTCAATGAAGAACGCCAGCAGGACACCGAAAATGAGCCCGATAAAGAGCGCGCCAGCCATGATCCGAAGGACGGAGGGCTTGGAGGGATACATGGACGGTTCCGCTTTTTCCCAAATTTTGGCGACATTGACCGTCATTTTCAACTGCACGCTCTGGGTGGAGAGTCGCTGTTCCGCCCCTTCCAAAACCCGCTTGGCCTTGAGGTAGTCGTTCTTGATGTTGACGTAGTCCTGATACTGGTTGGTGGTCTTGTTGATGCCCAGTTTGGTGGCCGCCATTTTTTTCGTGAACTCATCCAGGTTGGATTCGGCGACTTTCAGCCGGATCGCCAGGGCATTGCGCACGGAGGCGATGCCTTCAATGAGTTGTTGGGCATAGACTTCCTTCTGCGCGCGCAACGATTTGACCCGGGGATGATTTTCCCCGAGCCCGCCGTTGAGCAGCCGCGCTTCTTCGGAGCTTGCCTCTTGGAATTGGGGCAAAATCTTGGAGATTGTGGGGTCCTGGATATTGAGCGTGGTTAACGCGGTCATCAACTCCTCAGGCTTGAGCTTGGAGGTCTGATCGAGCTGGATTTGCAGTTCCCCGATCCGGGTTTTCAGATCGTTGAACTGTTTTTCATCGTCGGTGACGACCACTCTCCCGGGGTTTTCCGCCGAATCCGGCGATTCAGGGTTGGGATCGACAATCCCTTGTTTGAGCCGGATCTGCTGCATCTGGATCTGGGTCGCCTCGACGTTTTTGCGCTGGCTGGCCACTTCTTCCCGCAACTGCGCGAGTGCGGCATCGCGGATCTGCATCTGGTCGTCCCGGCGCACTTTCTGGTAAACGACCGCAATCATGTTGGCGATGTTCGCGGCTTCGACGCGATCGGTGGAATAGACGCCGATCTCGATCAGGTCCGTGCTGCGGATCGTGCTGAGTTCCATGCGCTGGCGAAGCGTGGAATACACCTCTTCCTTCGGCAGGAGGTTGCCGCCTTCTTGCGTGCTCCAATTTTGCACCAGATTGAGATTGTCAATGACGGGGTAGAGGATTTCCTTGCTCTGGATGATCTGGAACTGGGTGGGTTGCAGGTTGGGGTCCCGCATGGTCCGGAAGGGGGAATCGTTGTCGTAAACCTTCAGGCCCGTGTCGTCCGCCTTCACCTCCATCGTCACCTTGGAATAGTACTGGCGAGGCAGGAAGAAGCAGGTCACCCCCGCCGTCACCATCACCAGCAAAAAGGTGATCACCAAAATCGCCCAGCGAACGCGGATGACCCGCCAATAATCGAGGAAATGCAATTTAACTTCGCTGGTATCGTTCATAACATGGTTTCTGGAACTGCCGAAATTTTTACGTAGTGCGAGAGGTTACTTCGTGAAAACAGTAATGCAAGGGGCTCTTTTTCACCAAAGCCTTCCCTCCCTCTGGGCACTGCGTTTGCGGGCGCGGCGCGGCTAGTATTGGTAGGTCAACCCAAGGTAATAGATATTCTTGGTGAAACCCTGGAGCGCATCCGGAGAGGTCCGCCGCATATGGGTGTAGTTCGCGAAAGCCGAAAGGCTCTGGGAAAGCGTGTACATTCCGCCCACCGTGGCGTCCACGGCATCCTGTTTCGCACCCAAAATTCCGGTATCACTGCCGGGGCTGACATGGGTGTAGTTCAGCCCGAGGTTGCCGCGCAGTTTGGGGGTCAGGACCTGTGTGAAGGAGACCCCGGTGCGAAGGCTTTTGCTTGTTTGGGAGTTGGCATTGGAGCTGCCGTCGTCGAACCCATAGCGAACATCCCAACTCACCGTGCTGAATTTGCTCAGTAAATAGTTCATCGAGGCTTCCCCATAAGGCGCGGAGGAGGAGTTTTGATCCGGGTTATCAAAATGCCGGGTGGTTGCGCCCACCCGGAAACTTCCCGAAAAACGGCGGGTCAAGGTCAAGTCACACCCGGTCAAGGCAAAATAAGTATTGGAATCCGGCGAAGGAGCGGTCGAGAGGCTGTTCGGGTAGGTGAGCCGCGAATAGCGACCTTCAAAAACGCCGGTCACAAGTTGGGTAAGGGAGTAGCGGAAGGATTGCCCGAAGGTCTGGTTGATGTAGTCGCTCGTCTGGAGCGCTTGCGACTGTTGGGCGGTCCCATTGAGGGAATAGAAGGAGTCGGTGTAAAAACGGGGAGCCCAATTATAAAGCAAATCGAATTTACTGCTTCCGACCAGATAGGCGCCGCCCTCGGATCGCGTTAATCCGCTGACAACGGATTGGGTGGGCTGCGTCGTATACATGGCATTGATATTGCCTGACAACTGCGCCCGGGGAGTGATCTTATAGCCCAGAACCGTATTCAAACTGCCCGTTGGCGTGAGCTTGTCCGTGTCGCGATTCCAGTAATACTGGCCTCCCGCGTTCGCTCCCATCGAAAGCCCGAAACGCGATTGCGCCAGCAGAAGGTCCACCCCTTCCGAGAGGCTTGTCAGCATGCTGCCTTTCACAGGCGCCTGGAGCGGACTGCCCGAGGTGGAGTAAATATTGTCATCGTAGCCCACCTGCGCTGTTGTCGAAAAAGTCAAAGGCTTGCGGTCGAACCTCCCCTGCCCGGGGGTGAAATCCAACGGTGCATACCCCATGCCGCCCGGCAGCATGAACCCGGTGCCTTCTTCGCCACCCGCAACCAGGGTTTTCTTTTCCACCTCGACAGAGGTTGTCTCGGCGGGAGCGGCTTTCGTCGCGCCCGAAGGAGCAATCAAGGGACTCACCGCCGGCCCGGTGGAAGAATCTGCGGGCGGGGTGGAGGTTTCCTGAGCAAAAGCGGCCGATGTGCAAAGCGTGAGCACAGCGCAAGCAAGAGGGATTCTGTTAAGCATAAATTTGGAATTCTTGAGTGGAATGGCAGGAAAAAACAGGAGGTCGATAATTCTCATACTCAATCTTTGACCTCCGTGCAATGATTCTTTATCGTTTTGGGAACCGCACGCTTTATTCCTGCCGGGGTCGGTTTCGGGCTGGCGCAAGGAAAAGGAAACGTTATAATGCGCCCATGACCGAGTCCCTCTCCGTTCTGAGTGCCGCAGTACGCGATGTGCGTGACTTCCCTAAACCGGGGATCCTCTTCAAGGACATCACGCCCATCCTTTCCAACGGGCGCCTGTTCCGGATGGCGGTGGATTGTTTTGTGGAAGCCAATGCGGATCTGCGGATCGACAAGGTCGCGGGCATCGACGCGCGCGGGTTTCTCTTCGGGGCCGCGGCAGCCTACCAGCTCGGCATCGGCTTTGTGCCGGTGCGCAAGAAGGGCAAGCTCCCCTTCCAGACGGAGTCCGCCTCCTACTCGCTCGAATATGGGGAGTCGGTGGTGGAGATGCACGTGGACGCCATCATCCCGGGGGAAAGAATCGTTCTCATTGACGATCTGCTGGCCACGGGCGGCACAGCGGCGGCGGCTTCCTGTTTGATAGCCAAAATGGGCGGGCTGCTGGTGGAAGCGCAGTTTCTCATCGAACTCGAGTTTTTAGCCGGACGCAAGGCGCTCTCCCACCTTCCCGTGCGCTCCTTTTTGAAATTTTAATTTCACCCCAACAGCCGGGTTCCCGGCCAGAACAAAAAAATGCCTCCCACCCCGGAAACCACTCCTGGATTTCTCCAGCGCGCGCGCACATGGTTGTTGGAAAAGGAGTTGCTGCGCGCGAAACTGCTTTGTTGCCTGGCGGGATCTGCCGGGGGGCTGATTCTCATCACGGCACTCATGGTGCCCACCGTGCGCCGTGCCTACTCGGAAGCCACCCACGGCGGTGCGGGGTTTAAGGGGATTCTGGGGCTGGTCGGCTATGGTTTTGCGGCTCTGGCCGCCGTGACGATCGTGGCTGCCGCCACTTGGGCCGCCTTTCGTATTTTCCGCCGCTACATCCATCAATTACAGCAGGGCGAAAGCCGGGCTCTTTTCATTGTGGAGGCCTGCCCGGATGCGATCCTGGTCGTGGACGGGCAGGGAATCGTCGAGTCTTGCAACCTAGCCGCCGAAACCATCTTTGGCTATACGCGCGACCAATTGCTGGGCCAGAAGATTATCCGGTTGATTCCGCAACGCCATTTTCTGCACGATGTCGCCACCATGGGCCGGCAAGGCTTTATTGCGTATGCCGAACGCCGCAACGCAGTCCGGTTCCCGGTGGAGATCGCGGTTTCGGAATCGGAATACGAGGGTCGGCGACGCTTTATCGTCCTGGTGCACGACGCTTCGGAGCGGCGTTATTCCGACGAGAATGTGCACCACATCTCCCTCAGCGTCTCCTCCTCGATCGAGGCGCAATATGTCCGCACGCTGGTGCTGCAACTCTCCCAGGCGCTCCAGAACGACTGCGCTTTCATCCTGGAAATCGGCTCAGAACCGGGGCTCTGCACATTGACCTTGTCGGAACAAGGCCGCCTGAGCAGCAAGAGCAATTACAGCCTGGCGGGCACCGCTTTCGCAGAGGCGCTCCAAAGCGGGTTCACGGCCATCTCGCAGGAAGCCCGGCAGAAATACCCCTGCGACACCCTGTTGCAGTCGTTGAAGGCGGAATCGTTCATCGCCACGCCCTTGAAGGACCACAAGGAACGCACGGTGGGTCTCATTGGGGTGATCCATTGCACCCCGGCCACCCAGGTCGGAATCGCCCGCCAAACCTTGCAAATCTTCGCAGCACGGGCCGCCGCTGAAATCGAGCGCAAGCAGGAGATTGAAGGACTCTCCTCTGAAAAGGATCGGCTCGCGGGAGACGTGAGCGCCATCCGCGACACTGCGGAACGCGACCGCTCGCGGTATGAGGAGGAGATCGCCGCCGAACAGGAACTTTTCTCCGTCACCCTGCGGTCCATCCGCGAAGGGTGCATCACTACCGACAACGACGAGCGGGTTGTCACGCTCAATCCCGTCGCGGAACAACTCACCGGCTGGACCCAGCAGGAAGCCGCCGACCGCCCCTTGAGCGAAGTCCTGCGGCTGGTGAGCATTCGTGGCAACCGCCCCCTGGACATCGCGCAGTTGCCCCAAAGGATGCGCCAGGGGGATGCCCAGTCCATCGCGGTCGCCCGCGATGGAACCCAGCGGCGCGTGGAACTAAGCACCGCGCCTATCCGCGCCCGCAAAAACGTAAAACTGGGCACCGTCCTCGTCCTGCGGGACGTCACCGAAAAACAGCTCCTGGAAGAAGAACGCTACAAGGCGGAAAAGCTTGAGTCCATCGGCGTGGCCGCAGGGGGGATTGCTCACGATTTCAACAACCTGCTCACCGCCGTCATTTGCAATCTTTCCCTTTCGCTTATGGGATCCGAAGAGCATATGCGCGATCGCATCGAGTCCTCCAAAAACGCCGCTTTGCGCGCGCAGGACCTCGCCCGCCAACTGCTCACCTTTGCCCGGGGGGGGGCACCGGTCAAACGGACCTCCTCGCTGCGCCAGATCGTGCTTGAAACCGTCGGTTTTTCACTCAGCGGCACGAACATCCGCTCTGCCATCGACCTGCCCGAGGACCTCTGGCCGGGGGACGTCGATGCGGGGCAGGTCAGCCAGGTCATCAGCAACCTGGCCATTAACGCCGTGCAAGCAATGGAGCGCGGCGGCACGCTGCACGTTCGCGGCGAAAACCTCGTCCTCGACGCCGAGAACGCCCCGCCCACACTGGAACCGGGCCGTTATGTGCGGATCACCGTCCGCGACGAGGGCCAGGGCATTCCCGAGGAAATTCGGAAGAAGATTTTCGATCCCTACTTCACCACCAAACCGACCGGCAACGGCCTGGGGCTGGCCACCTGCTACTCCATCGTAAAGAATCACGGCGGCTACATTTGCGTCGAATGCGCGCCGGGAGAAGGCGCCGCCTTCCACGTCTATCTGCCCGCATCGGAAGGCGAAATCGTGCCCGAACCCGCGCCCGCCGCGCCGCGCGTGCCGCGCCATGGAAAAATCCTGGTGCTCGATGACGAGGAGGTCATTTGCGAACTGATCACCTTCACCCTCTCCTCATTGGGCTACACCGTCGTCGAAAGCCGCGAAGGTAAAACCGCGCTGCGGCTGTACCGGGAAGGGCTCGATAGCGGCCAACCGTTCGACCTTGTCATCATGGACCTCACCATCCCCGGCGGCATGGGGGGACGCGAGACCATCCAGGAACTCAAGAAAATCGATCCCGGCGCGAAAGCCATCGTCTCGAGCGGCTACGCCATGGACCCGGTGATGGCGCGGTACAAAGATTACGGCTTTTGCGGCTCCATCTCGAAGCCGTTCGACCTCGTCCATCTCGAACAAGCGGTCCAGGAGGCCATTTCCCTCCAAAGAAAATAGCCGCAAAAAGGCGCAAAAAACGCAAAAAGAGAAGACCGGTTTTGACGCGCTTGCCCGGAATCGCCCGCGGAGCGGCCGATCCACCACGCAAGATGCTGGGGATTCGGAAATTCTTTTGGAGAGATGCCAACTTCGCGGGGAAATGGTGCGGGCCTTCAGCCCTGGCGTTTTTTCACTCCGGGTCCTGGGGCGTTGCCCCAGGCTGGTATGGAGCCGCGCCGTTGGCGCTCAGGAAGACACCGCCCCCGCATCCAAAAAGTCCGGCTCTGTGAAGAGGGGTCTGTGAAGAGGGGTCTGTGAAGAGGGGTCTGTGAAGAGGGCTCTGGAAGAGGGGTCTGGATGCCTTTCTCTTTCTTTTGCGCCTCTTGCGCCTTTTTGCGGCCCATCCTCCTTCTTACAAGGAACGCTAAAATGCCCGTTTTCCGGCATTGACCGGGTTGCGCTGCGGATGCCAAGCTGAGGCGTCCCGGATCATGAATCTGCCCAACCGCCTCACCATCGCCCGGTTTTTTCTGACGCTCGGCTTTGTTTCCGCGCTGAGCGTCGATTGGCGCTACGGGCACACCGTGGCGCTGGCGCTGTTTATCGCCGGAAGTATTACAGACTATGCGGACGGCTACATCGCCCGACGCTTCAATCTCGTCACCGATTTCGGCAAGCTCATGGACCCGTTGGTGGACAAGATCATGATCGCCGGAGCGTTCATCTGCCTGGTCTCGCCGCCTTCGCGGGCGATTCCCGCCTGGGCCGTGGTTGTCATCATCAGCCGCGAATTTCTCATTACCGGGCTGCGGCTCCTGGCGGCCTCCAAGGGGATTGTGCTTCCCGCCGAAGCGCTCGGCAAACACAAGACCGGCTGGCAGATCGCCACCGTTATTTTCTTTTTGTGTCTGCTCGCCGCGCGCGAGTTCGACGGCCTCGGCCTGAACCCCGCGTTGTTGGACGACGCCCAGAACCGCCTCGGCACGCCGCTCATCGGCATCGCCCTCGGGCTCACGTTGTATTCGGGCGTGGGGTACTTGTGGAAGAACCGGGAGTTGCTCAAGACGCAGTAGGCGCGGCGGCGCCCGCGACGGCTCAAAGCAGTTTGGAGGCAGGAGCCTTACTGAGAACATTTTTAGTTCAGTGCTCGCATCTCCACGCTGAAAGCGTAGGGGAAACCAGCCCAGGGCAGAGCGAAGCGCCGCCCTGGGTAGAAAGAAAAAGAGAGCGTGCGCCCTGCACGGGCGCTGGTAAAATCGCGCCGTGCCTTGCGATGAATTACGTCGCAGACCACGTGCATGTGCTCTTTTGCCTTAACAAGAATGGGGCTTTGGCCCAATTGAAGGGAGCTTCGCGATGTTTGAAAGTGTGAGAGCGATATGTTTGAGGAATGAGTTTCTCAGCTTGTTACCAGCGCCCTTGCAGGGCGCAATGGAATCCCATCGTAAACCCAGGGCGACGCTTCGCTCTGCCCTGGGCTGGTTTACCCTGCGCTTTCAGCGCGAAGGATTCCTAGTCTAGACTAATGAGATCTACCCCCGCAAATACCCGGCGACCCAACTGGAAAACTCCACGGCGTTGTGCAGAAATTCGCGGTC
>CAIYQA010000406.1 GCA_903928175.1 uncultured Spartobacteria bacterium
CGGCATACTCGAAGCGCAAAACGGCATTGGCGATCCGCACCTGCATCGGATTGGTCGAACCGGCCACGAGGAGCCACGCCGAGTCGCCTTTGCGGTTGACCGGCACCTCCACTTTGCGCGGCCAATTCTCCCACAGGGAGGTAAAGGCGATGTCCTTCACGCCAGGGTTCCATTTGAACTGGGCCCCTTGCGGAACTTGCAACATCCCGTCAACCACCGGCACTGAGGGCGGCAAATTCTTGGGACGCGTGAAGGCGACGTCTTTGCGCACCAGCTTGGGGCTGCCCGCAACGGCTGAAGCCACTTCGCTGTCAGCCGTCTGTGGAATGCGCCAGTCCGCCACCGTGCCCGCCAGCGGAGCGGCATCCACGGCGCGGTTCTGGATCTGGTCGGCTGTCGCCGCTTTGTTGGAGATCGCCACGCGATCAATCCGCCCCAATAGACGGGCGGTTCCCGCTTTGTTTGCGCCCAGCCGAATCATGCTCAGCGGGAGTTTCGTCCAGTCCACCGGAGCGGTTCCCGTAAACCATTTCTTCCCATCGAAGAAGACCTCCCCTTCCTTGCCCGGGCGGAACACAATGGCCATGTGCGTCATCCGATCTCCGCAAAAGGGAGAAGAGGCGATCATAATCGGGTTCGGGGCATTCATGCGAACCAAACGGCCGCAGCGGGCCATGATGTCGACGGAAAAGTCTCCGACCTCCAAAACTCGGGTACTGGACCAAGAATCTGTGCAAGCTGCCGGAGCCCCGGATTCGTCGATATCCGCCCACACCCAGGCCTCGATGGTCACCTCGGGCCCGAGCTTCATTTCTCCGATGGGCGCCTCATACACCGGCGCGGGCCGCAGCGGACGCGTCAAGCTGAGATCAATGCCCGGTGGTTTTTTGCCCGCATAAAGCGCGTTCCAAATCAGATACCCATCCTTGGCCAGCCGCAACGACATCGTGTCGGGACGGGGCGCGTTGTATTCCTGCCGGAAGATATCGGTGATCCGCCCGTTCAGGTAGCTTGAGAGGTCGATCCCGGTCCATTGCGCATCGGCCGGAGCTTGGCGCAGATTTTTTTCCGCTTCATAGGCTTCGGCTTTGGGATCATGAACTTTGAAGTCAAAGATCCGGTACTGCGGGGCTCCTTTGCCCATCTCAACCAAGGCCAATACCCGGTGATTTCCCACGTTATTGGAAATGACTCCATGCGCCTTACCTTTCGAAATTTTTGAGGAACTCAACACCCCTTGCGCATCACGCAACCCAGTGATCCGTCCACCTTCCACCGCAAGGTCCACCTGCGATCCGACCTCCACCTCACGGAACTGAGGAACCCCCAGAGGCAGCTCCTGCTCCACTGCCACCTGCAAATCAGCCTTCTTGGTCACCGGGGTGCGCACGACATAGATCGAACGTCCAAACCCGGGTTTGATGGTCCCCTTGACTGCCTTGCCATTGAGCGTCGCCGATTGGACCGCCGTGCCGCGGAAGGGCAGTTCCAATTCGATGACCGCCGCCCGATCCAGTTCGACACTCAGCCGCTCCGTCCCACCCTGCCGCTTGTAATCAAGCTTGCATTCCGGGTGCTCAAAGGAGGCGTGATCCCAGGTGGCGGGAAATTGCGGCGCGATGGTGACCCGCTCGTTGGGGCGGTCCGGCCGGTAGCCGAAGATGCCTGAGACCACGGTGCGAGCAAAGGCGCTCACGCAATCGCCAAAGTCGGTTCCGCAACTGCCGTAGGGCACGCCAAGGTTCCCCGGCACCGCCGATTCAAAAGCCGATTCGCTGATGTTTCCGTTGATAATCTCCATTGCGCCTTCGGGCATTCCTGCAAAGCAGTATCCCAGCGCCATGTGGTATTCGTCCCCGGGCGATTTCTCCCGATTCGACCAAATCGAGGGCACCCAGTTGGAGGGATAAAGCCGGACTCCGCCCGAAGGCCGGGGCTCGCGCTGGAGCCCATATTCGGTGAAGTAAGCCATGGAGGCCATCTGCTCGTCATTGAGCAAACCGGTGCAATCCATCGGCAGGTAGAGCCCCGGCGTCCACGGATCGGGGTGCAGGCGCTCAAGCCCGCCCTGTTCCCGGTACGCGCCCGGGATGCCCAATTTGTCCACCCACAATTTTCCAAAAAACCCTTTGCGGATGAGCGCAAGCCTGGCTTCATGCCGTTTCACCGCCGCCTCGTCCCCCGCGCGGCGGGCCATGTCTCGCGCGGCCAGATGGCCACGATACGCAAACGCCGTTTCATCGGGCGTGCCCCCGCCGTTGGTCCAGACGCTGTCGGTCAGAAAGGTATTGCTGAAGCTCTCGTAGATGCCGTTGCCCGCAGGGTCGAATACGCGGGCCAGGTAGTCCAGGTGCAGGTCCAATACCGGCCGCAGCAATTTCTCCAATTGCGGATCGGCCGTAAAACGCCAGTCCTCCACCACCGCATCAATGAACTGCGACTGCATATCATACATCAGGGAGTTCCAGTTGGGAATCAGCCGCCCTTTGCTGTGGAAGCGAGGATCTGCGCCGGGGTGAACGCCGGTGCCCGCGTAGCGCGGGAGTTCCGGGCTCGAATCGACCAGGCGGCGCAGTTCCGGCTGGTCTTTGTAAGTCTCGCCCGTCACTTGGGAGGCGAAGAAATATTTGGCGGCCGTCATCACCCGCTCATGCCATCCGTAGGCCACGCCGGCCAGGGTCGAGCGCCAGCCCAGCAACGGATCGACAAACGCGGAAAGGCATCCATGACCATAGGCCTTTTCCCGCCAGAGCCCGTCCACGGGCGCCGAGGCGGCGCGCACCATGAAGTCAAACCGCGCATCGGGCGTCTTGCTTACCACGCGGTGGCTTAACTGCTCGGTCCGCTCCAATGCGGCGCGATATTCCGCCATCACATCAGGAGCCGTGGCCGTTTCATTGGGCAACCAGACATGGGCAATCCACGTGATCGGTTGATTGCCCACAATCGGCGTCACGCCACAGGCCACGGGGCGTTTGTCCCCGGTGCTGGCGAGAAGCGCGGTCGGCGTCTTCCATTGATCGGCGTCGGCGATGCGCACCTCCGAGGCGGCACTGCAGGCGGCCAGCGCAAGGCGGCTGTTCATCGCACGCGTATGCGCCAGGCGGATCACGCCGTTGGCAACTTCGACTCCATTTCCCTCCGCTGCCGTCGGGTTGAATCCCTTCTTGCGAACATCCCCTGCGGTATCTGCCGCCATCGCGTCATTATATTGGACATGCTCGATGGAAGCGGCCCCAAGCATCCAAACCAACCGGTCTCCGCTGGCCGCCCCGGTCACTTGCGCCTGGGTTGCCAGGCCAAAACCTGTCCCCAAGGGCAGCGCATGCCAAACGATGGCCACTCCCGGGAATTCCGGGTCGCTTGCCACCCACTCCATCCAACCGGCATGGTAGCGGGCTTCGACGGATTGGAAGTCCAGCAACCATTTGGCCGTGCCATCAGCCCGCTGGAATCCCAGCATGAAACAGCCATCGAGATTAACGCCGCCGCCGAAGCGCAGAAACGGGCGGTCGCCAGCGAACACCCAATAATATCTTTTCTGGGGATCGGTCTGGCCGCCGTACAGGGGCCGATTGTTGAAATAGACCCCGTTGCGGCGCACGATGGCGTCGTTTTCCAAAACGCTTGGGACGTTCTGCGGGTCTTGCGGGGCCTTGGCCAACGCACTCATGCCCAGAATGAGGGGCAGGATGCGTAAAGTAATTTGGAGCAGGTTTTTCATTGGAAAGGTTTTCTTTCTGGAGAATTGCATTGGAGATTTGGAAACGGGCATTGGGACTTGCACGAACCGCCTCGAGGGGGAAAACCCTCGGGGCGAATCGACCGTGCGCCAGGCCAGGATGATTTTTAATGCCCGATTGAGGCGTCCCCCGCCATCTGCAGGTCGGCAAGGACCGTCTCATCGGGATCGTAATCGTCGTCGCCTTCGTCAGTCGAGCCGCCCGCAACCCCGTTGCGCAAGCTGATCAGGCCGTCGGAAATAATCACCTGGGAAGTTTTTGCGGCAGCGGGCCGTTTTGGAGCGCCTTGCCTTTGGTCAAAGAGCCATTCCAGCACCTCCGGGTTATCCCATACATTATCAAGTAATACTTGCTCATTTTGGGCGTATTCCGTGTACTTGGCCACCGTGGAACCGGCCGCCTTGAGTGCCGCATCCAACTTGCGCGCCTCGGCAACCGGCGCCACCGCGTCGTGCGCCCCATGGAACGCCCAGACCGGCAGATCCTTTATCGCAGCCAGATGCGAGAGGGAACCAGCGCCCCCCACCGGCAACAGCGCCGCGAAGAGTTCGGGATGGCGCTGCGCCAGGAGCCAAGCGCCTGTGGCTCCTTTGCCCTCCCCGGTTACATGGACTTGCCGGGAATCGATCGGATATTCTTGAAGCACCTTTTTGATCAGCGTGCAAATGCGGTCAGCAGCCGCATTCGGATCGCTTCCGCCCACCAGGGTCGGAGATTTCACGGACAACAGAAAGACTGGGTGTGCTTTATGCCTAATCGGTTTCTGTATCGCCGCCTTATGATACTGCGCGTAGGCGGGATTGTCGTCCCCCTCCAGGCAGACCAGCAGCGGGAACTTCGCTCCGGCCCCCATCGGCTCCAGCACTTCATAGGGAATCGATTCAAACTCGCCCTTGATCGCCCCTTTGTAATCCGGGTTGAGGGTTGGGATCACCGCATTGGTCTCCTTGAGATAGGCATCGATCAGATTGGAAAGCTTGGCCACAACCTCGGGCCGACTGCGATGGCAATCCAGCTTCTCGCCCACATCTTCCTTCAGGTTGTAAAGCTCGTAGCGATGCGCCCGGCCCACTCCGTCAAAGAAATGACGATACATTTTCCAGCCCTCAAACATGATCGCCGCGACCGGCGCTTCGCCGTAGTGTCCGTACTGCGGCAAATACGTGAAGATCGGCTTCTCCTCCATGGGCTTGCCGGCCAGCGCCGGGGCAATGCTGCGGCCATCGAACTTTGGCAGATTTTTTAATCCGCAGATCTCCGCCAGGGTGGGGAACCAATCGCGGGTATTGACCGGCAGATCGCACGTGGTGCCAGGCTTGGTGACGCCCGGCCAGATGATGAAGCCCGGCACGCGCACGCCGCCTTCCCAGGTATCGCCCTTGCCCCCGCGCAACGGCGTGTTGTCGGTGATCTGGGGCGTCCCGTAATTGACTCCGCCGTTGTCGGAATAAAACACCAGCACGGTCTTCTCCGCCAGACCGGCTTCCTCCACGGCCTTCCAGACTTTCCCGAAAGCCGCATCGGTGCTCTTGATCATGGCGGCATACACCGGGTTGTTTTGCCCGGAGGTCGCTTTTTTAGCTTTGAAATAATCGATCATGTCCTTGCGGGCCTGGATCGGCACATGCACCCCGTAGCTCCAGAAATTCATATAGAACGGACGGTTCTTGTTCTCCCGGATGAACTTGACGGCGTGATCGGCGAGGCAATCGTCAATGTTGCGCCCTTTGTTTGCCGGCACATTCTCCCCCTCCCAGTCGGGCCAGGGTCCTAAATGGCCGGGCCGGATCGGCCCCGGCGTATTCACGTGCGGCACGTCGAGATCGAACCCATGCTCGAGCGGAGAATAAGGCACCGGCCCGACATGCCATTTCCCAAAATGCCCGGTAATGTAGCCGTTGGC
>CAIYQA010000407.1 GCA_903928175.1 uncultured Spartobacteria bacterium
ATCTCCGAGCTTCGTTCGGACTGGCTTCTGCGCGCCACTCTTGAAACTCCCGAACGTTTTGAAAAAAGTCGTCTGCATCATGATGCTCTCAAATCTCTTCATCCAAGCCCGCTACGGTATGAGCCATCGGTGAAGCCTTTGGCGCTCTTGCAGGCAAACCTTTTGGCGAGCAATTCAGCATCCGAGCCGCCAAATCGCGGACAGCATAGGTTTGAGGGAGGTGCGCCTTGATTGAGGCAACAATCTCCTGGCTGGCGGCAAGGTCTTTGGTCCGATTTCTTGCGATGTAGCCCGTCATACCATCGCAGCATCGACTTTCAGCAATCTGCACAAGAAGTTTCTCCGAGGCATGTTCAGCAGACAGTGAATGTCCTTCAGCAAGCGCCGAAAGCCCAAGCGTCTCGACAGCTGCCGCAATGTGCCGGGTCAGCGGCGAATCAACGAAGTTCCTACCAATCGCATCAGCGCCTGAAAGTAGCTGCCGACTGTTCCCGCTGCTGCTCGCAACCATCAACAATTCCACAGCCGTTCGGAATGCGGGTGCCCCGCCGTCTCGCTTGATGTCGAGTTCGACGCCCCGCACGACGAATTCGGCCACAGCTGCATCATCGGCACCATCACGCGCCATCGTGTAGGATTTTCCGTAGCAAGGTCTCGTTCGTCCAAAGTCTGCACCATCGGTAGGCATAGTCATAAAATGACACAATCCATTTTTTTGTCAACAAAAACATGACATTGTCATTTTTCCCGCGCAGAAGGGGTCGTTCTAAGAAGCTGTCTAAAAATTGAGTTTAGGGCTTATTTTGGCTGGTACGAGGGCGAGGAATTTGTGAAAAGCTTTTGATGGCCAAATATGAACCCTAACCGCCCTTCAAGTCCTCGCAACCAATAGTTCTTCCCACCGGGTTGTGAATCCCCGTGATTTTCTCTCCTGCCGCATCCGCCACTTCCGATCAAAGCCCATCGAGCCGTAGCGGACGGTGTTGGTTCCGTATTTGCGGTTGAGTTGATCCACGAGGGTGTCGAGTTGGGCGGTGGCGCTGTGGGGCTTTGCACTGAAGAGGGTGAGTTGGGTCGTGCCCTCCGCGCTGAGTTCCGTGAGGAACACTCCCACCTTCCGATATCGGTAGCCGGGTCGGTAGATTCTCTGCAACAGGGCCGAGGCGGCGGCGATCAGGTCGGGCGTGTGGTTGGTCGGCTCCGGCAGGGCTGCTTGTGCAACAGGGTAATACTGCGGCAGATCGGGCCGGAATAGGCTGGTTTCAAGGTGGACCTGGATGCGCCCGGCCAACTGCCCCCCGGCACGGAGTTTCTCGGCCGCGCGCGCCGTGTAGGTGGCGAGGGCTTGTTCCAGTCCCTCAATGGCCTCAATCGGGTGACCGAACGAGCGGGCGGTGGCGATCCCCTTTTGCGGATCAGGCGCTTCCTCCAGCGCCAAACACGAGATGCCGTTGAGTTCTCGAGCGGTGCGTTCGCCCACCATTCCCAATTCCCGCCGCACCCATGCCATGTCGGCCCGCTTCAGGTCGAGGGCCGTCTGGATGTCCGCAGCGGATAGCCGCGTGGCAAGCCGCCGCCCAATCCCCCAAATATCCCCGCACGGCACACGGGCCAGCACGGCATCAGGGTCAGGATCAGCGGTCAAATCGAACACGCCTTGGAGGGAGGGCGTTTTCTTGGCAATGCGGTTGGCCAGTTTCGCTAAGGTCTTGGTCGAGCCGATCCCTACGGAGACCGGAACGCCCGTCCACTGCCTCACCTTGGCCCGCAATTCCCGGCAATAGGATTCCCCCTGCCAAGTTTCCAGTCCAAGGAAGGCTTCGTCGATGGAGTAAACCTCCATGCTGGGTGCCATCTGGCGCAGCGTGGTCATCA
>CAIYQA010000408.1 GCA_903928175.1 uncultured Spartobacteria bacterium
GGAGCACTTTCTGGATCAGGAGATTCAGCGAGCCGTCGGCGGCTTCAAATTCGTAGCCGAGCGCCTCGCGCTGTTTGATCTCGTCAAGCACCTCGCGGACTTGCGGCGACCCCTTTTCCAGCTTGAGCCCGAGCGATTCGGCTTTGAGCAGGATGTTGCTCTGGCCGGAAAGCTCGGAAACCAGGATGTTTTGCGCGTTGCCGACCTCCTCGGGGCGGATGTGTTCGTAGCTGCGGGCGAGTTTTTGGACGGCGTTGACGTGAATGCCCCCCTTGTGGGCAAACGCCGTGGCGCCGACATACGGGGCGCGGATGTCGTGCTGGCAGTTGGCCAGTTCATCGACAAAAAGCGAAAGCTCGCGCAGGCGCGTCAGGTCGGGCACGACGGGGACGCCCATTTTGATCTGCAAGTTGGGCATGAGGTTGGTGAGGTTGCAGTTGCCCACCCGTTCGCCATAGCCGTTGATGGTTCCCTGGACCTGCACGGCCCCGGCGCGCACCGCCGCGAGCGCATTGGCCACAGCCACGCCGCAGTCGTTGTGCGTGTGGATGCCCACGGGTTTGCCAAGGCGTGCGATGACGTCCCGCGTGATCCGCTCCACCTCGTCGGGCATCGTGCCGCCGTTGGTGTCGCAAAGCACGGGCAAATCGGCCCCGCCTTCCACGGCGGCCAGCAAGGTGCTCACGGCGTATTCCGGATCCTCTTTATAGCCGTCAAAAAAATGTTCCGCGTCGTAACAGACCTCGCGCCCGGCGGCTTTGAAATAGGCGACCGTGTCGCGGATCATTGCGTGGTTTTCCTGCGGGGTGACACACAACACTTCGCGCACATGCAAAATCCAGCTCTTGCCCACGATCGTGACCACGGGCGTCCCGGCTTCCAGCAGCGCGCGCACTTGCGGGTCGTCCTCCACCTTCAGATGGGCCCTGCGGGTACTGCCAAAAGCGGCGATTTTCGCGTTTTTCCACGTCCGCTTGCGGGCTTCGGCGAAAAACTCGGCGTCTTTGGGGTTCGATCCCGGCCAGCCGCCTTCGATGTAATGCACGCCAAACGCGTCGAGCTTTTCGGCCACGCGAATTTTGTCCAGGACACTAAACGCAATGCCGGTTCCCTGCGTGCCGTCGCGGAGGGTGGTATCGTAAAGGGCGACCTGAGGCTTGTTCATAATGTGGAACACGATCTTTTAGTCTTAGTTCGGGCGGTTTGCAAGACTACCGGGGTTTGGGGCATTAAAATCTATCAGGAACTCAGGAAATCAGGAAAAGACGATCAGGAAACCAGGAAACCAGGAAATCAAGAAATTCTCATTAACACCGGGCTTCAGCCCGGTGTGAGAACACAGCCAGATACATAGCCGTTTTAACGGCTTCCCGCTCGGTCCAAGATAAGCCGTTGAAACGGCTTTTTGCCCCGCGAGAACTCGCACCGGGCTGAAGCCCGGTGTTAATAAGAGGGGACAAACGGCTTGAGCGGCACAGCTTGTCTCTTCTTTCTTCAATATCGCTGCCGTCCCTCGGCCTTTTTTCCCGATCTCCCCTTTCCTGGTTTCCTGGATTATCCCCTCGCAAAGCTCGGGGCTCCGCAAATAGGCTGCGCTGCGCTCCGCTCTCACGAAACCGCTATCGCGGTAAGGCGGTCCTGATTTTCTTTTGCCTTTTCCTGGATTCCAGATTTTCTTTTCCCTTACCCGTGGCGGCAAAGGAAAAATGTGGCGGTCCCAAGGTAAAAGAGCAGGGTGCCGATGTCCGAGAGCGCCAGCGTGATGGGGCCCGCCGAGATTTTGGGGTCCAGCTTGTAGGCATGGAGGAGCGAGGGGATGCTCAACCCGAGCATGCAGGCGTTGAGCAGCGAGAAGAGAATGCTCGACCCGATGGCCAGCGCTTGGCAGGTCTCTCCATGCCAGACCCAGACGATGAGCGTAACGATCAGCGCGCAGGCCAGTCCCAGCAGCAGGGCCGTGCCCGTTTCCCGCCGCACTTCGCGGAAAAACCAACGCGCAGTCGGGCGATTGACGCGCAACGCCTGGAAGGCGAGCGCCATCGATTGCATGCTGACGCTTTCGCCCAGCCCAAGCACCAGGGGCATGAAGAAGGCGAGCACGATCATCTCCTTCAAGGTGTTCTCGAAAATCCCCGAGACCACCGCGCACGTGGTGCCGCTCAAAATCGTGACAATCAGCCAGGGAAAACGGAAGCGCACCGCCTGGAGCGGCGCGGCGTTGCGGGCCTGCGAGAGGTGGAAGCCGAGCACCTCAAAGACGTCCTCCTCCTGCGGTTCGGAGCCTTCGAGCACTTCGTCGGTGACGAGGCTGATGTCCACCACGCCCAGCACCCGGCGCTCTTCATCCACCACCGGCAGCGCGAAAAATTTGTGCAACACGAAAAACTCGCAGGCATCGAAAACGGTCGCGGTCTTGGGCATGGCCACCACGCGCCGGTTCATCACCTCGCCGAGCGTTTGGTCCGCCGCCGACATGAGCAGCTTGCGGGTGGGCACGACCCCCACGAGCCGGTCGTTCTCCCCCACCACGTAGAAATAAACGATTTTTTCCCCGATGTTCAGGGTGCGCAGGTGCTCGATGGTTTGGTGGACCGTCCATTCCTGCCGGAGCAACCCGAAATCACTCTGGATATGATTTAATATCGGCTCTTCAAACCGTTTTTGCTGTGCGCTGGTCACGTGCTGAGCCTAGCTGCCCGGGACTTTGAAATCAAAGATTAAGGACGGAGAAAAGGAGGAATCCGCAGATTTCGCAGATTTTTCCTCGTTCCCAGCTCCAGCTTGGGAACGCACTTGGGAGCGAGGCTCCAGCCTCGCAAGCGTGGACGCGAATCGAAGGCGCTATTTGTTGGCTGCATTTCGAAGCTGGAGCTTCAAAGACAACAGCATTCCCAAGCTGGAGCTTGGGAACGAGGAAGAAGTTCGCATTGGCGGGACGCCAATGCCAGCACTCGGGACGAGTGCGCTCCCCGGATTGCTCCGCGACGCTTACCCCCGTTTGCTGATCGGCACGTAATGCACGAGCGGCTCGCCCTGGTACACCTGCCGGGGACGATAGATGCGCCCGCTGCGGTCCTCAATCGTCTCCCGGTAGTTGGCGATCCAGCCCGGCATCCGGCCAATGGCGAAGATGACCGTGAACATCTCCACGGGAATTCCGATGGCGCGCATGATGATGCCGCTGTAGAAATCCACATTCGGGTAGAGCTTGCGTTCGATAAAATACGGGTCCGTCAACGCCGCTTCCTCAAGGTTGCGCGCGATGTCCAGCAGCGGGTCTTCAATTTTGAGCGCCGCAAGCAGTTCGTCGCACCGCTTTTTGATAATGCGCGCGCGGGGATCGTAGTTTTTATACACCCGGTGGCCGAAGCCCATCAGGCGCGCCTTGCTCTTCTTGTCCTTGGCGGCGACGATGAATTGCGAGCCGTCATCGCCGTCCTCGTGGATTTTTTCCAGCATTTCGAGCACCGCCTGGTTGGCGCCGCCGTGCAACGGCCCCCAGAGCGCGCAGACGCCCGCCGCAGTGCTGGCAAACAGACTTGCCCGGCTGGAGGCGACCATGCGCACTGTGGAAGTCGAGCAGTTCTGCTCGTGGTCGGCGTGGAGCAGGAAGATCAAATCCAGCGCGCGCACCACCTCGGGCTTGAGCTCGTAATCGCAATACGGCTCCGAGAACATCATGTGCAGGAAGTTCGCGGAATATTTGTAAATCGGCTTGGGGTAGATGGCAGGCAGCCCGCGCGATTTGCGGTAAGCGAAAGCGGCGATGGTGCGCACCTGGGAGAGCAGTCGAGCCGCCTGCACGTCGAACGTTTTGCGGTTGTGCGCTGCGAGAACCTGGGGCTGGAAGCAACCGGAGGCGTTGATCATCGAGGAGAGAATCGCCATCGGATGCGCATTCGAGGGGAACCCCTCGAAATGGTATTTCATGTCCTCGTGGATCAGCTCGTTTTCGGTGAGCTGCTTGGAGAAATGCGTCAGCTCGATCATCGTCGGCAAATGCCCGTGCATGAGCAGGTAGGCGGTTTCCACAAACGACGACTTCTCCGCCAGCTCTTCAATCGGAATGCCCCGGTAGCGCAGGATTCCCTTTTCGCCGTCGATAAAAGTGATTTGGCTCTCGCACGAGCCGGTGTTTCCGTAGCCCGAGTCGAGCGTGATATAGCCGGTCTGGTCGCGGAGGGTCGAAATATCGATGGCTCGCTCCCCGGCAGTTCCCTCGATAATGGGCAGCCGCACGCACTTGCCGTCCAATTCAAATTCTACAAATTCTGACATGGGCGTGTTCTAGCAGGTGCGGGGAAAGGAAGAAGGAAAAAGTAAAAGAAAAGCCAAAATTAAAAAAAACTGTTGTTGAGCCGCAAAAATTGTCGCCAGGAGGCGGTATTTTATTTGCAAACCCGCGCACAAATGGGATTGGTCCAGCTAAACATGAAACATCGCTTATGTATCAGACCGTTAAATATCTGTTGGACGCGAGCCGTTCCTCGGGGGAAAATGCTGCAACCGTTTCCGGGTTTGCCTTGACGCTGGGAGCCCTCTTTCCCTAGAAACAGGGTGCTACAAGGGAGGCGAGGGCCTCAGATCGTGCAGGGCGGGATTTTCGCATTGTGCCCCTCGCGATTTACAAACCAAATTTCAACCAATTTACAGAGAGGATTTTATAAATGTTTAGCGGGTTTTTAGGATTATTTTCAAACGACATCGGGATCGACCTCGGCACGGCCAACACGCTCGTGTACGTGCGCGACCACGGGATTGTGCTCCGGGAACCGTCGGTGGTGGCGGTCCAGGCGGGGACGAACAAAGTGCTTTCCGTCGGCGAAGAAGCCAAGCGGATGCTGGGACGCACCCCGGCGAACATCGTGGCGGTGCGCCCCCTGAAGGACGGCGTCATCGCGGACTTTGAAGTGACCGAGGCGATGCTGCGGCATTTCATTCGCAAGGCGCACGGCCGCAGGAGCATGTTCCGCCCCCGGCCCCGCGTGGTCATTGCCGTTCCCTCGGGGATTACGGAAGTGGAGAAACGCGCCGTGAAAGAATCGGCCCTCCGTGCAGGCGCCCGCGAGGTCTTTCTGATTGAAGAGCCGATGGCGGCGGCCATCGGATGCGGGCTTCCCGTGCAGGAAGCCGCCGGGAACATGATTGTGGATATCGGCGGCGGCACCACGGAAGTGGCGTTGATCTCGCTGGCGGGCATTGTCTTCAGCCGCAGCGTGCGGGTTGCGGGAGACGAACTCGACGAGGCGATCATGCAATACATGAAGCGCGCGTACAATCTCATGATCGGCGAGCGCACGGCCGAAGAGATCAAGATTAAGATCGGATCGGCTTTCCCCCTGGAGACCGAGACCACCATGGAGATCAAGGGCCGCGACCTGGTGGCGGGGCTCCCCAAAACCCTCTCCATCACCTCCCAGGAAGTGCGCGAGGCGTTGATGGAACCGATTTCCACCATTGTTGAAAGCGTCCGTGTGACGCTGGAACGCTGCCCTCCCGAACTCTCGGCGGACCTGGTCGATCGCGGCCTGGTTCTGGCCGGCGGCGGCGCGCTCCTGCGCGGGCTCGACAAGCTGTTGGCGGAGGAAACCGGGCTCCCGGTGCATGTGGCCGAAGATCCCTTGAGCGCTGTGGCCGAGGGAACAGGCCGTGCCTTGATGGAAATTAAATTCCTGCGGCAGGTGGCGAAGGGGGATCGCACCTATCGCGCGTAATCAGGGTTTCCTTCGGGAGACAGCGCGCGTTGCGGGAAACGATTCCAAACTGTTAAGTTTCGTTGGACTCCAAACGACGGACTTTCAAAACAAAGCAGGCACAAGGGCATAGGTCAGCATGAGACGGTTTACCATTTTTGCGTTGGTTGTGTTCGTTCTGGCGGTGGGAGGGCTTTTCGCTCTCGGGCCGTCCGGCACGCAGCGGGCGCAAACTTCCTTTTTGGGCGTCATCGCTCCGTTCCTGAAAACCGGTTCCGACCTCGAACGCAAGATCACCGCCGTGCGCCAGGGGCTCAAGACGCTTCAGGAAATGGAGGCTGAAAACAAGCGGCTCTCCGTCAGCAACAAGGAACTCCAAGCCGTCAACCAGACCCTGCGCGATCTGGAGACGGAAAACAACCGGCTGCGCGTCGCGATGCATTATCGCGAACGGGCCGCCTTCCAGTTGGTGCCTGCGCGGGTGATCGCCCGGGACGCCTCGAGTTGGTGGAACACGATCAAAATCGATCGCGGCACCGCCGACGGCCTGGAGAGCGACATGCCGGTGTTGACCGAGAGTGGATTGGTCGGCAAGACCACCACCGTGGCTGAGCACGCAGCATCGGTGCTCTTGATCAGCGATGAAAATTGCAAAGTCGCGTCCAGCATCGAGGGGACGCGCGAGCAGGGAATTATCAGTGGGGAACGCTCCTCGGGCACGAGCCAGCCGGCTCTCTGCATGCGGTTCCTTTCCAAGTCAGCCAATTTGCAACCCGGGCAGAAGGTGTACAGCTCGGGAGTCGGCGGAGTCTATCCCGCCGGAGTTTTTATTGGCGCCATCAAAGAGTTTCGCGCGCGCGAACTCGACGGCTACGCAACCCTTCTGCCTGCCGTGGACCTGACAACACTGGAAGACGTGTTCGTCGTTCTAGGCCGAAAATGATCCGCTTTTTTCTGATCTTACTCCTGGCAGCATTTGGGGCGCTCGTGCTCCAGTTTTACATCCCGCCGCTCGCGTTCCTTTCGGGCGCGCGGGTTTTGTTGATGCCGCTGGTGTTTTTCTTCGGAGCCCTCGCCCTGCCGTTTAGCGGGATGCTGCTCCTGGCGTTTGCCTGCGGGTTCATGTGGGACGCGCTCACGGTGCAGGTGCTTGAGATCGGCATGGGGCCGACCAGCGCGACGGTGGTGGAGATCGGCCTCGGCTGGTCCATTCTGCTTTTCGCCCTGCTTGGCTCCGGGATGAGCGGCTTGCGTCCGCTCTTCAAACGCGGGCGTTGGGAAATCCATTGTCTCATGAGCGGTCTCTGCACTTCGTCGATTGTGTTGGCGGAGTTTCTCATGATCTCTGTGCGCCGCGCCGCGCTCTATGGCGCGCCCATTGAGTTCAGCCGCGACATCTGGTGGCGCATCGGCGGGCCTGGGCTCGTGGCCCTGGTTCTGGCCCCGGTGGTCTTTTTCTTTTTGAAATCCCTGGCGGCGCTGGTCGGCTACAGCCTGAACCTGGTGGAACCTGAAGATGAGGAGGAGATCTGATGGCACTCTTTTCCCGTTCCAATCTGCGGCTTTTCTTCCTCGCTTTCCTGATGTTCCTCGGGCTGGGCAGCATCGTGGCCCGGCTCTGGGAATTGCAGGTGATGCGGGGCGACACTTATGCCAGTCGCATCGGCGGCAAATCACAGGTGACCGTCCGCATCCCCTCCGTGCGCGGGGAGATTCGGGATCGCAACGGCATCCCTCTGGTGCAAAACCGGGCGAGTTACAATGTGGACTTTTACCTTCAGGACATGGTGAGCGGCTACCGTCGCCGCAACGGTTCGGTGCCCACTCTCCTGGAACGGCGCACCCAGCGTGATATGCCCAAGGACGTTCCCATTGCGGATATCGTCAAAGTCGTCAACACCGCGGTGATTCCCCGCCTGGAGGATCTCGACCTGGCGCGCGATTACAACGCCAAGCATCTCCAATTGCACTTCGCCCACGACACACTGGTGCCTTTTCCCTACATTGAGGACGTCGATTTCGCCACCATTGCCCGGTTCTCCGAGCACGATGTCGGGTTGCCCGGAGTGGACATCAGCCAGAAGCCGGTGCGCGAGTACCGCTACGGGGCATTCGCCTCGCATCTTTTGGGCTACGTGGGGCTGCCGCGCGACATTGACCAGTTGCCCGACGTGCGGGCGTTCACCTTTTATCAGCCGGACGTGGAGGGCAAAAACCAGATCGAGCAATCGATGAACGCCTACCTGCAAGGCAAACCGGGCGCGCGCGTCATTCAGCGCGATGTCAAGGGGCGCATGGAAAGCGAAGTCCGCGTGGACCCGCCCAAGCCGGGAGCCAACGTCTATCTCACCCTGGACGCCCGCATCCAATACATCGCCGAGCAGGCGTTGCGACACCCGAGCCTCGGGCGTGCCGCCGCCGTGGTGCTCGACCCGAACAATGGCGACATCCTCGCCATGGTCTCGGTTCCCTCCTTTGATCCGAATGTCTTCATCCCGAGCATCTCAAGCAAAGATTGGAGCGTCTTGCTCAAGGACCCGGCGGTGCCGCTCGTCAACCGCGCCGTGAGCGGCTTCCCCCCGGGCTCGACCTTCAAGATTGTCACGGCCCTTTCGGGGCTTTCCAAGGGACTCGCCAACGCTCACTTCAACTGCTCGGGCTCCGTCGAATACGGCGGGCGTTCCTTCAAGTGCTGGATCGGGGAAAAAGGCGGCTCCCACGGCACCCTGACGCTCCCCGATGCCATCAAGGTCTCCTGCAATGCTTTCTTTTACCAATACGGCAACGCGGCGGGGGGCGACACGATGGAGCACATCGGCGCCGTGCTCGGGATGGGACGCCGCTACGAGCTCGGGCTCGCGGATGAAAAAGAGGGCTGCATGCCGGGTCCGGCCTGGATGAAATCGCGGCATTCCGGGGAAAACTGGACCTCGGCGCAAACCGCCAACACCTCCATCGGGCAGGGCTACGTCCTGGCCAGTCCGCTGCAAATGGCAGTGGCCTACTCGACGGTTGCCAACGGCGGCATCGCCTATGAGCCGCGCCTTGTCAAAACCGTGCTCGAACCCGATGGCCGCCCCGTCCTGGATGAAAACGGGCAGGTCGCCGTGCCCGACCAGCCCAAGATCCGGGAAGACTTGCGCCAATCAGTGACCGCCGCGGACATCGAAGTGGTGCGAAAAGGTTTTTGGAACGTCGTGAACGAGACCGGCGGCCCCGGCGGCGGCGGCACCGGCAAATCGGGCCAGATTCCCGGAGTCGTGGTGGCGGGCAAAACCGGCACCGCGCAATCCACCGACCGCGGCCAAAAAGAACACATCGCCTGGTTTTGCTGTTTCGCGCCGTATGACAAGCCGAAGTACTGCGTCGTTGTCATGGTGCAGGGCGGTGAACACGGCGGCAGCGTCGCCGCTCCCGTTGCGGCCCACATCCTTTCGCAGGCGCTTGCCGTGGACGCGGGAAAACTGACCGTCGATCTCAAGCCGCTCGCGCCGGCCCACAACCCTCGCCCGTTCGAGATGATCACCGCGCTGCCCCCATACGGCACGGAAAGCGGCATTGTTGCCGTCGCCTCGGACGACCCATCCGACAACCCCACTGATGCGACCGCGCAGCAGGTTCAAATGGGCGGCGCCCCCAACGCCAGCCCGGACATCAAAGCCGATGCCGACGCGGAGGGTCGCAAACCGATCCGCAGAGCCGTGCCCGTCCTTTCCAATCCACAACCCAAACCCATCCTCCAGCGCGCCCGACCTGCGGCGCAGCCGGAACAACCCCGGAGAAATTTCTTTGAAAAAATCTTCAACTCCAATCGCAAACCTAACTAGGCGGCATCTCCCCGAGACAGTCGCCATTCAACCCCTGTGCCAGTAACAACCCTCTTCCAAACAACCAGATCCATGATCGACAAAGTCAAACGGATGCTCGGCCTCCGACGCGAGACCGGCAACAAGCTCATTATTAACTGCGAACGGCTCGAACGCCGCGTCGCCCTGCTGGAAAACGGCCAGCTTGAAGAATATTCCATCGAACGCACCACCGAAAGCAACATCGTCGGCAGCATTTTCAAGGGCCGCGTCAAAAACATCGAGCACGGCCTCAAGGCCATGTTCGTGGACATCGGCTTTGAAAAAAACGCCTTCCTGCACTTCTGGGATGCCATCCCGGCGGCGCTCGACAGCGGCATCGAGCAGGTCGAACGCAAGGGCGGGAAAAAGCAGCCCAAAAAGATCACTTCGGCGGACATTCCGAAAATCTACCCGGTCGGCTCCGAAGTGCTTGTGCAGGTGACCAAAGGCCCCATCTCCAACAAAGGCCCCCGCATCACCACCAACATCTCCCTCGCCGGGCGCTACCTCGTGTTGATGCCCTTCAGCGACCAGTGCGGCATCTCGCGCAAGATTGAAGATCCGAAGGAACGCGAACGGCTGCGAAAAATCCTCAAGAAACTCGAAATCCCCGAAAACATGGGCGTCATCGTCCGCACCGTCGGCGAAGGGCAGCGGGAGCGGTACTTCATCCGCGACCTGAGCCTGCTCGTCGAGCAATGGGGCCGAATCGAAGATGCGATGAAAACCAAGCCCGCACCGAATTGCGTCTTCCAGGAGCCCGATCTGATCGAGCGCACCGTGCGCGATTTCCTCACGGACGAAATCGACGCCGTCATCTGCGACAGCGAGGAAGCCGTCAAGCAAATGGGCGACCTGGTGGGCCAGATCTCCCGGCGCTCCAAAAACCGCGTGCAACTCTACACCGAGCCGACGCCGATCTTCGAGAAATACGGCATCCAAAAACAGATCGATGACGCTTTTCACCGCCAGGTCTGGCTGCCCTGCGGCGGCTACATCGTCATCGACGAAACCGAGGCGCTTATCGCCATCGACGTCAATACCGGGCGCAACAAGGGGGCCAAGGATGTCGAGAAAACCATCCTCCAGACAAACCTGGAGGCCGTGGACGAAATCTCGCGCCAGCTGCGGCTGCGCAACATCGGCGGGTTGATCATCGGCGACTTCATCGACATGAAAGGCCGCAAGGATCAGCAGGCCGTCCTCAACCGGATGAAAGAGCGCCTGCGCCGCGACAAGGCCAAGACGCACATCCTCCCCATCTCAAGCCTCGGGCTCATGGAGATGACCCGGCAGCGCGCGCAGGAGAGCCTGAGCGGTTCCATTTACGAAAACTGCCCCTACTGCCACGGGCGCGGCACGGTGAAGAGCTCCATGACGATGAGCGTGGAACTCCAGCGCACGCTGCATCAAGTATTGCGCAAGCATACGGACATGCACGAGTTCAAAGTCTCCGTCAGCCCCCATCTGCTCGCGCGTTTGCGCAGCGACGACGAGGAATTGCTGGTCGAGATCGAGCGCCGCTACGCCTGCCGTCTTTCGTTCCGTGCAGACCCCGCGCTGCATCACGAGCAATTCGTGATCACCGACGTGGCCAGCGGCTCCGAAATAAAGCCGTAAAGCGCGAACGCAATTGTCAGGGCTTTCCGTGTCTTGGGATGCGGAAAGCCCTTTTGCTTTGATTCGCTTGGCTGGGCGTACCGCTTACTTTCTGCCACCCCTTTGGGGTGAGGCACTTTGAGGCGTGGGCCCGGTGGTGTCGGCTCGCCCGTGCTCGCCTCAACCACCGGCTATTTTCTGGAAACCCTTCGGGTTTCCCTCGTTCCTCGTTCCACCGAACCCGCAGGGTTTAAAACGTTGGTTCGTTCTACTGATTCCCTCGTTCTTCGTTCCCTCGCTTCTACGAAATCCGCATCGGCATGATGACGTAGAGGAACGGCCCTTGGATCTTGACGACGCCGGGGCTCATTTCATCGATGAGGTCGAGGAAAACTTCGTCCACCGTCAGGTTCTTCAGCGGGGCCATCAGGAATTCCGGGTTGAACGCGATGGCCAAATCGCGGCCTTTGTAGGCGATGGCGAGCGATTCGCGGGCTTCCCCCACATCGGGCGTGTTGGCGGCGATCTCCAAATTATTTTTCGTGAACACCAGCTTGACGGAGTTGCTCTTTTCGCTGGCGAGCAGGGAAACGCGGTGCACGGCGTCGTGGAAGAGGACGCGCTCCAAGGTGACGCGCTCCTTGGTTTCCGCCGGGATGACCTGCCGGTAGTTCGGGTAGTTGCCTTCGATGAGCTTGGAGACGAGCAGCGTGCCGTTGACTTCAAACGCGGCCTGGTTTTCGCCGAGGCTGATCTTGATTTCACCATCGTCGGTGAGCAGGCGGGCGATTTCGCTGACGGTCTTACTGGGGATGATCACGTCGCCTTCGTGGCTGCGCGGGAATTCCAGTTCGATGTCCACCAGCGCGAGTCGCCGTCCGTCCGTGGCGACGAGCGTCAGCTTGTTATCGCGGAACGAGAACAGGATGCCATTGAGCACATAGCGCGTCTCGTCCGTCGAGATGGCGTAGGAAGTTTTCCGCAGGGCGTCGCGGAGATCTTTTTGACGGAGCGTAAAAGTCTTGGCGTTCTCGAATTTCGGCAGCGGAGGAAATTCCTCCTCGGGCAGGCCGAGAATTTTGAAGAAGCTCGGGCCGCTGCGGATCGATGCCACATTTTTGGAATCCACTTCCACTGTGATCTCGCTGGTGGGCAGTTCGCGCACAATGCTCAGCAAACGGCGGGCGGGAAGGGTGGTCGCGCCGGGTTTTTCCACGGCAACCTCCACCGCCGAGCGGATGCCCACATCGAGGTCGGACGTGGTGAACCGGAGTTGGCCGTCGGTCGCCTGCAACAAAACGTTGGATAAAATGGGCAGGGTGGTACGGGTGCTGACCACGTTTTGCACGGTTTGCAGACCTTCGAGGAGCTTCTCTTTGCTGACGCTGAACTTCATATAAGGTGGAGGTGAATGGGGTGATGCGTTTTTGAATACGGCCCGCTTGACGCATCATGGCAAGCGTGGCCCGTGTGTCAAGTGTGCTAACGGTTGAGTTGATGATCAAGGAATGAGACGACCTGGCGCACTTTTTCGTCTCCCAGGATCCGCTCCTTCACCAAGCGGTGCGCGTGAAGCACGGTGCCGTGGTCGCGTCCGCCAAAGGCGTCGCCGATTTCGCTCAGCGAAGTCTTGGTGAGCTCGCGCGCGAGATACATCGCGACTTGCCGCGGGAAGGCGATGTTGGCGGGGCGGCGCTTGCTGGTCATATCGGCCA
>CAIYQA010000409.1 GCA_903928175.1 uncultured Spartobacteria bacterium
AGGGACGACAAGCCGTTGAAACGGCTTCTTTGCAATGGCAGCGCACTCACCGGGCTGAAGCCCGGTGTTAATGAGAAGCAGATACTTGCGTCCGGACGGGATTTGCATCCGCCCAAAGGCAGTGTATCGTCTTGGCAAGCCCGAAGCGGCGGCATCCCATGAAAACCTTGCTTTTTGCTGTGGCGACTTTGTGCCTGGCGCTCTTGCCCGGCGCGTGCGGTCAAAAACCTGCCGTTTTTCATCCTGGGGATGCGGCGCAGATTCGGGCCCAATTGGAGGCGATTCCCATGAATGATAAAGTCAAACTGAGCGAGGAGGCCTGGCGCAAAATCCTGACGCCCGAACAATTCTACGTCATGCGCGAGCGGGGCACGGAAAAACCGTTTGCCAACAAATGCGCGAATATTCACCAGGAAGGGACGTTTGTGTGTGCGGCATGCGGCAATCCGCTTTTCGAGAGCGGCACAAAATTCGAGTCCGGCACCGGCTGGCCCAGCTTCAATCAGGCGCTGGAGGGGGACCGCGTAACGGTAGTACGGGACACCAGCCACGGAATGGTGCGCGAGGAGGTCCAATGTGCCCGCTGCGGCTCGCATCTCGGCCATGTTTTCAACGACGGCCCCCCGCCCACCGGTTTGCGCTATTGCATGAATGGCGTGGCGCTACAGCTTGTGCATCTTGAAAAGGCGACCTTCGCGGCAGGCTGTTTCTGGGGGGTGCAAGCGGCATTTGACGCCACCAAAGGCGTGCTCAAAACGTATGCGGGCTACACCGGAGGCCATGTGAAGGATCCCACTTATGAACAGGTCTGCTCCCATGCCACGGGGCACGCCGAGGCGGTCGAGGTGGAGTTTGATCCCACAGTCATCACTTACAAGCAACTCCTGGAATTGTTTTGGAGTATTCACGATCCGCGCCAGGTCAACCGACAGGGCCCGGACATCGGCGACAATTATCGTTCCGCGATCTTTACCCACACTCCGGAGCAGAAAGCCGCTGCCGAAGCTTCCAAAGCGGAACAGAACGCCAAAGGCAAGGGGCCGATTGCGACGGAGATTGTGGCCGCAACGGAATTCTATCCCGCCGAAGCCTACCACCAACATTACAAGAGCAAGACCTGCGGGCTTCCCCGATAGGCTGCTTTACTGCGTCGGTGGAGTCGGAGTCGCAACCGGAGTCGGCGTCGGGGTCGCTTCCTTCATCATCTCCGCTGTTTCGGCTTGGATCATCGCCTGAAGTTTGGGCATCAGGCCCATCATCATTTTTTGCGACAGGGCCATGCTTTTCTGCATGATGACAGGCTGTTTATCCAAGAATGCCTGGCCTGCGGGACTTTTATAAAACGCGATCATCCCCTGGACCTCCTCAGGCGTCAGGGATTCCGCATAGACTTGGGCCATCGGCCCCTTCATCTTTTCCCAGCTCATTTCTTCATGGACAAGAGCCATGGTTTTTTCCTGTATTTTCTGCGACCTGGCTTTGAATTGTTCTGCCTTGGCGGGAGGCAGTTGACTCAATGTTTGAGCGGCCATTCCGGCGGACATTTTTGGAATCATTTTCATCGCTTGATCCATCGAGTTTTGCATCGTCTTCTCCAGACGCATGACCGTAAACAATTCCTCGATATCGGGGCGAATGACCGGGGTTTGGGCAAAAGAGAACAGCGGGGAGAGTGTCAACAGGGCGGTTAAGAGAGCCTTTTTCATAAAATAAGAGTGGTTCCGAACAATGTGATTCTTGGGCACAACGAATCTAGGGAGCTCATTGGTCGCCTTGCAAGGAAAATCTCAGTCCGTCCAGCGGCTCCGGGCCAATCGAAACGCTTTCGATGGAGCGGGGGCTGCGCTATGAATAAATCGCGTTCGATGATCGCCTATTTCTCAATGGAAGTAGGCGTCGAGGCGCGGGTGCCCACCTATAGCGGCGGCCTGGGAATCCTGGCGGGCGACACCATTCGCGCGGCGGCGGATATGAAGGTGCCGATGGTGGCCGTGACGTTGCTGCACCGCAAAGGCTACTTTTACCAAAGGCTCGATGCCCAGGGCTGGCAAACCGAAGAGCCGGTGGCGTGGGTGCCCGGGGATTTTTTGATGGAACTGCCCGGCCGCGCCACGGTGCAGATCGAAGGCCGCCCCGTGCAAATCCGCGCCTGGGTTTATGAAGTGACTGGAGCGGGAGGGTTTCTCGTGCTCGTCTATTTTCTGGATACCGATCTGCCCGAAAATGCGGAGTGGGATCGCAGGCTGACCGATTCGCTCTACGGGGGCGACGCCCGCTACCGTCTCTGCCAGGAAGCCGTGCTCGGCATCGGCGGCGTGCGGATGCTTCGGGCGCTCGGCTATCGCAACATCGGCCGCTACCATATGAACGAAGGGCACGCGAGCCTCCTCACGGTGGAGCTTTTGGATGAAGAAGCACACAATGCGGGACGCGAGGCGTTTAACCGCGAAGACGTGGAGGCGGTGAAAAGGGTGTGCGTTTTCACCACCCACACGCCGGTGCCTGCGGGCCACGATCAATTCTCCCTGGAACTCATGGAGCGCGTTTTGGGGCGACGCGAAATGCGCGAAATGCAGGACATTTTTTGTTGTGACGGGATGGTGAACCTCACCTATCTCGCCCTCAACCTGAGCCATTACATCAATGGTGTGGCCAAGAAACACGGCGAGGTGGCGCAACAAATGTTCGCCCGGTACGTGATCGACGCCATCACCAACGGCGTGCATGGCGCGACGTGGGCCTCGGACAAATTCGCGGCGCTCTTCGACCAGTATATCCCCGGCTGGCGGCAGGATAATTTCAGCTTGCGCAGCGCCTTGAGCATCCCCAAAGACCA
>CAIYQA010000410.1 GCA_903928175.1 uncultured Spartobacteria bacterium
CGCGAAAGATGGTGCGGGCCTTCAGCCCTGGCTCTTCACGCTGGGAAACCTGGGGCTGCGCCCCAGGCTGGTATGTTTACGGGCCTTTGGCCCTCCAAACACAACGAACTCTCACCACCTTTAACTGCACCGCGGCGGTTAAAGTTTGCATGATTCCATTTGACAGCCGGGGGTTGCCATTTTAGTCTTTCGCTCCTTTTTCCAAATATATGACCACATCTCTTCTTGACGAAGCTATCAAAGTGATTCCGAACCAGCAGGTTCTGATCAATGTTGTCTCGAAGCGCGTGCGTCAACTCTCCCAAGGCCACCGGCCCATGGTTGAGGTGGGGGTGCGCCTCGATTACGCCGATACGGCGCTGCGCGAAATCATCGAAGGCAAAATCAGTTACGAGTTCCTCACGGCTGAGGAAATCGCGGCTGCCTAGGCCGCTTTGCCGCCTTGGCGCACGGTGGGGCGGCGCTCCAGGTTGCATGTCTGCCGAAATTTCAGTTAATCGCCGGGCTCTTCACGATTACCACATCCTCGAACGGTTCGAGGCTGGGATCGAATTGAAGGGGACCGAGGTGAAGTCCATCCGGGGCGGATTTGCCAATCTCAACCAGGCGTTCGCGCGGGTGGAGAACGGGCAGGTGTTTCTCTACGACTCGGATATTCAGCCCTATGTGCGGGCGAGCTTCGAGCAGCACGTGGCCAAGCGTCCGCGCAAGCTGCTGCTGCACAAGGCGGAGATTAACAAGCTGTTCGAGGCGTCCAATGTGGCGGGCCACACGCTGGTGGGACTGAGCATGTATTGGAAGGACGGCAAGGTGAAGGTGGAGATCGGGATTGCCAAGGGCAAAGAGGCCCGCGACAAGCGGGAGAGTCTGAAGGATCGCGCCGTGAAGCGGGAGATGGACCGGGAGAAGGCGAGTTTCAACCGCAAGCACGGGTGAATTTTTAAAGCGGCGATAAATTACTGATCCACCTGCTTCCCGTAGGTTTCGTATTTGCCTCGGATGATTCGCGGTCGGTTCTTCGTATCAAATCGGAACGTAACCAATGCAACCACATCGAACGATTCCTCTGGAACGATTTTCGTGGCATTGAGTTCAGCCACCACATCACACGAAACTTCCAGGTCGGTATTGTTGATCCATTCCTTTGCCGAAAAGCGGTTGCGCCGGTATGAGCCGGTGAAACGCCTGATTTCTTTGTCTTTGAGCAGTTCATAAAGAAACGCAGAGGTATCAAACCAGGGAACCCACAATGATTTTGCCTTGTCCTCTTCGATGCTGTACACGGCACATTCATGTGTAAATCTACCGCTTCCGCGCGGCAGGTCTACGGCAACATAGTGGCTATCGGGGCTCCAGATTGCGGTGATGTATCTGGATGCGACTGGATCATTCGGTGGATATTCCTCCCCAAAATGGGCCTTTCCTGTCCGGTTGTTCCGGATTTCCCAGTCGTAGTGGTCCACTGCCCATTTTGCTGTGATCCGCCATTTTTTATCGGGAGAAGGGTAGCAGAGATCGGGATGCTCCGGCTGTCCGAAGGCTGCGAAGGCCAGCGAAAACAAAAAGAGCAAGGTTGGGCATGTGGATTTCATAAAACAAAATCCCCGTTCTCAACCTTTCGATTGAAAACGGGGAATTCGGGATTTTGCGACCTACCTCGGCAGTGGATAATGCCGGGTCAGTTCCCGCACGCTCGCGCGCACTTTGGCCTGCACGGCTTCGTCGTCCTTGTGGCTGAGGGCTTCGTGGATGAGGTCGCCGATTTGCATCATCTGCTCTTCCTTCATGCCACGCGTTGTGACGGCCGGGGTGCCGATGCGGATGCCGCCGGTCAATGTGATCTTCTCAGTGTCGAACGGGATGCCGTTTTTGTTGACGGTGATCCCCGCCTTGTCGAGCGTCTCGCTGGCGACTTTGCCGTTAAGACCCTTTTTGCGAAGGTCCACGAGCATGAGGTGGTTGTCGGTGCCGCCGGAGACGAGGCGGTAGCCGTGGTGAGTGAGCTGGCCCGCCAGGGCTTTGGCGTTGGTGACGATCTGCTGCGCGTAGGCTTTGAAGCCGGGTTGGAGCGCTTCGTAGAGGCAGACGGCTTTGCCTGCGATGACGTGCATGAGGGGGCCGCCCTGGATGCCGGGAAAAACCTGGGAGTCCACACCTTTGGCGTATTGTTCTTTGCAAAGGATGATGCCGCCGCGCGGGCCGCGCAGACTCTTGTGGGTGGTGGTGGTCACGAAATCCGCATGCGGGACCGGGCTCGGGTGGAGGCCGCCCGCGACGAGGCCCGCGATATGGGCCATGTCCACGAAGAGCATCGCGCCGACGGAATCGGCGATCTCGCGCATCCGCTTGAAATCGATAATGCGCGGGTAGGCGGAGGCTCCCACTACGAGCATTTTCGGCTTCACTTCGAGCGCTTGCACGGCAAGAGCATCGTAGTCGATGGTCTCGGTTTCGGGGTGGACGCCGTAGGCGCTGATTTCAAAAAACTTGCCGGAGAAATTGGCCTTGTGGCCGTGGGTGAGATGGCCGCCGTGGGCGAGGTTCATGGCCAGAATGCGGTCGCCGGGCGTGAGCACGGAAAAATAAACAGCCATGTTGGCGCCGCTGCCGGAATGGGGTTGGACATTGGCGTGCTCGGCGCCGAAGAGCGTCTTTGCGCGGTCTATGGCGAGTTGCTCGACGACGTCCACGTGTTCGCAGCCGCCATACCAGCGTTTGCCGGGGTAACCTTCCGCGTATTTGTTCGTCAGGCAGGAGCCTTGCGCTTCCATTACAGCGCGGCTGGTGAAGTTCTCGGAGGCGATCAACTCGATATTCTGGAACTGCCGTTCGCCTTCTTCGGCGATGGCTTTGGCGACTTCGGGATCGACCTTGGCGATGCTGCCGCCCGCTTGGAATTCTTCGCCGACGCGGCCGAGTTTGCAGACGCGCCGCTCGTGGCGGTTGCCGCCTTCAAATACGCTGCCGAGGAAGGTATCGACGGTTTTTTTGATGTTGTCCACCGAGGCTCCCTTTGAACCGAGGCAGAGGACGTTTGCGTTGTTATGCAGGCGCGCCATGGCGGCATCTTCGGGGGTGGCGACCAAGGCGGCGCGAATTTGTGGGAAACGGTTGGCGGCGATGCTCATGCCGATGCCGCTGGTGCAGACGAGGATGCCAAAGTCGGCCTTGCCGGCGATCACTTCGTTGCAGACTTGGGCTGCGAAGTCCGGGTAATCGACGGATTCCGGCGTAAATACTCCGAAGTCGGAAACGGGAAATCCCTTGGCGGTGAGGTGGGAGTGGACGGTTTTTTTCAACTCAAACCCGCCGTGGTCGGCGGCGATGGCGATGCGAAGAGGCTGGGCGGTGGCGATGGCTGGAGTGGTCATGGGCTGAGGCTTGGATTGGTTCAAAAAAGCGAGAATGCTGGGAAGCGCAGCGCGGATGCGGTTCCTGCACTTGATGTAAACTTCCGGTTCCTGGCCGATCGGGTCGGGAATGTCTGAGCGTTTTTCCGGGCCGGATTGGAATTCTGTCAACAAAAAGGTCTTTTCCGCAGCTTCGGGAAAAAACGTCAGAATCACATCCAGGTGCCCGCGCGTCATGGCGAAAATATAATCCGCTTTTTCCACCAGCCCTTCGGTGAGCGGTTGGCTGCGAAAGCGGGAGAGGTCCGCGCCGAGGGGACGCAAGGCGTTGATGGCGTTTACGCTGGCGGGGTATCCGGGCGCGGCGCTGATCCCGGCGGAGGAAACTTCGATGTCGCGGCGGTTCTGGACCATCTTCCGCAGCAGCCCTTCCGCCATGGGGCTGCGGCAGATATTCCCGGTGCAAACGAAAAGGATGTGTTGGACTGGTTTCACGGTGAATGGCCTTCGCTCGCGTGTTGGAGCAAGGAGATAGAATTTCATGGATTTTTTGACGTGTCGAGGGCCAACCATCTGGGAAATAAATTGTCCCGCTTTTTGTTTGCGGCCCCCGATCTTTCCTAGACCCCGTGGGAGTCCCCGGGTTTTTCGACCCGCCAACAATCTGTTGCCTAACCCGGGGGGAGGGGGCTAGGGTTGTGCGCAGTGGAAAGTCCTCCCTCCATTCAGCGCCCGAATCCGGCCTCGGAACCCGACGCCCGTTGGTTCCGGCTTGCCATGCTGTTGACCGGCGATTCCGTCGGCTCCGGAGAAATTTTGGGCGAGCTTTTTGCCACGGCGCCGCACGAATTGGCCCAATTGCGCACCCGGGAGCGCCGGACGGTTTGGATGATCCGCCAAATTCGCTTGCGCGCCCTCAAATGGCGGCAGGGGCATCCGACGGCCGATGTGTCGTGCTTTGCGGGCCGGGTGGCCGCGTTGCCAGAGCCCAGCCGGAGTCTGTTTGCCCTGTTCCATTGCTTCGACGAGAATCTGGAGATTTTGGCGGAAACGCTGGGTTTGGGCCGCGCCGCCGCCGTTCAGGAGTTGATCTGCGCCCGCCAGGCATTGGCTCCAGGGACGGCTTTTCCCGAGCGCGGGCTGCTGCCGACCCATCGCCCGTGGGGAGGGGACGCCACCAAGGTCGCCAAAGCCAGGCATGCCGCTCCAGGGGATCCGCAACTGGCGGCACAGATCGCTGCGGATTTGCGCTGGCATGAGGAAATTGAGCGGATTGAAGTCCCGGAGGTATTTTCGCTTTTGCATCTGGCCGAGCCGCCGAAGCTGGGGTGGGGCGCGCTTTTTTCCCACCCGGCAGTGCTGGCGATTGTGCTCGCGTTCGGAGTGGTGGTGGGGGTGCTGGTTTATCTGGCGCAGACCCGGATGGGCGATTTTACGGGCAAAGAGGCCGTCGGGACGTTGGTGCAGGAAGCGGGAGCCACGAACGGGTCGGAATTTGAGGTGATCAACCCCACCGATGCCGGGAAACTGGATGACTGGTTTGTCTTGAAAGGTTTTGAGGGCTACACGGTTCCCCGGGAACTGCAAAAGGCGAAGGCGATTGGATGCCGGGTTTTCAAACAGGAGGGAATGCTGATGGCTGAGGTCGCATTCCAGAAACAGAACGCGCGTTTATTGGTGTTCCGGGCGGCGGAGTTGAAAAACGGGATGGAGAAGGGAGATCGGCACATTTTTCAGCAGGGGGACTGGGCGGTGGCTGCCTGGAACGAGCAGGAGAATGGATATGTTGTAATGTTTGAGGGGGATTCGGAAGAAATGCCGGGCTTTTTGCAAACGGCGGAGCGGAACTGAGTTGTGAGGATTCATATTTTGATTCACTGGTGTCCAGTTAACTGATGTGGAGTCCGTCATAAAGTCCTGATGAAGAACCAGAAGCGAACGTGGAAGGGTGTGAACGATTTGAACTCGCTCTGTGATTTCGCCGCCGTCCCCGCTCCAATGCGGGATGAATCAG
>CAIYQA010000411.1 GCA_903928175.1 uncultured Spartobacteria bacterium
GTCGGCGCCGGTTTTTCCGGGGCGGTATTGGCCCGTTCGCTGGTGGAGAAGCTGGACTGCCGCGTGACGATCCTCGAAGAACGGTCACACATCGCGGGCAACTGCCACACAGAGCGGGACGCCTCCACGGGCGTGATGATCCACCAGTACGGCCCCCACATCTTCAACACCAGCCAGCGGCACGTCTGGGAATACGCAAACCGGTTCGGCACATTCCGGCCTTGGGTGAACCGGGTCAAGGCGGTGACCGCCCGCGGGGTGTTCTCGCTGCCGGTGAACCTGCACACGATCAACCAGTTTTTCGGCAAAACCTTCAACCCTTCCGAGGCTAGGGCTTTTATCCAGTCGCTCGGAGACAAGAGCATCGGCGAGCCCCGCAATTTCGAGGAACAGGCGCTCAAGTTCCTCGGGCGCGCTCTTTACGAGACCTTCTTCTACGGCTACACGCGCAAGCAGTGGGGGTGCGAGCCCAGGGAGCTTTCCGCGTCCATTTTGAAACGGTTGCCGGTGCGCTTTAACTACGACGACAATTATTATAACAGCACCTGGCAGGGGATCCCCGAGGAGGGCTATACGGCGGTCGTGGCGAAAATACTGGATCATCCCGACATTGAAGTGCAACTCAACACCCGCTTCGATCCGCAGGCCGACCGGGCTTGGGATCACCTTTTCTTCACCGGGCCGCTGGACGCCTATTTTGGCTATCGGCTGGGGCGGCTGGGCTACCGCACGGTGACTTTCGAGCGCGGCGAGGCGGAAGGCGATTTCCAGGGCAACGCGGTCCTCAATTACTGCGACCCGGAGGTCCCGTTCACGCGCGTCCACGAGCACAAGCATTTCACCCCTTGGGAGGAGCACGCGCGCACCACCTACTTCAAGGAATACAGCAAGGAAACCGAGCCCGGGGATGTCCCGTATTACCCGAAACGCCTGGAGCCGGATAAACAGCTTCTCCAAGCCTACCGCGAACTGGCACGCCAGGAGCGCGGCATTTCTTTTTTGGGGCGGCTGGCCACCTATCGTTACATGGACATGGAAAAAGTGATCGGGGAAGCGCTTGCCTTTGGGGAAGCCTTCGCCGTAGCATTCGGGGAGGGGAGCCAGAACCTTCCCGTTTTCCCGAACCAAGAATAACGTTTCTTCAAAGGATCGCCTCCCCATGCCCCGCGCCTCACCCCGGCCCATCGCCTTGATCACCGGCATCACCGGACAGGACGGCTCCTATCTTACCGAACTCCTCCTGGCCAAAGGCTACGAAGTCCACGGCCTGGTGTGGCGTGCGAGCGATCTGGAAATTTCGCACATCGCCCCGCTGGTGCGCGACCCGGAGATCCACGGCAAAACGCTTTTTTTCCACTACGGCGACCTGGCGGACGGGCAGACGCTGCGCCGCACCTTTGAAGAGGTGACCCCGCAGGAAGTGTATCATCTCGGCGGGCAAAGCCACGTGGGGAAAAGTTTTGAAATCCCCGAATCCACCTGCGAAGAGGTCGGCATGGCCTCCCTGCGGCTCCTGGAAAGCAGCCGCGCCCTTGCCGGTTCGGTGCGCATTTACCTGGCTTCGACCGCCGAGGTCTTTGGCGCTGCGGCCGAGGTGCCGCAGACGGAGGATACGAAGTTCCGGCCCACCAGCCCCTATGGCTGCGCCAAGGCGTTCATGACCCAGATTTCGCGGGTCTATCGCGAATCCTACGGCATTTTTGTCTGCAACGGCATCCTCTACAACCACGAGTCTCCCCGGCGCGGCGAGGCGTTTGTGACGCGCAAAATTTCGCGCACGGTCGCGGCCATCAAGCTCGGGCTGGCGGATAAGCTCGTACTTGGTAATACGAAATCCCGGCGCGACTGGGGCCACGCCCAGGATTACGTCCAGGCCATGTGGATGATGCTCCAGCATTCCCGCGCCGACGATTACATCGTGGCGACCGGCGTCACCCACAGCGTGCAGGATTTCGTGGAAGCGGCTTTTGCGGTGGCGGAGCTGCCGTGGGAAAAATATCTCCTCACAGATCGCGCCTTGGAGCGCCGCCTGGAGCCGACTCAGCTTGTCGGCAACCCGGCAAAAATCCAGGAAGTCCTCGGCTGGCACGCGGAGCATTCTTTCGAGGGGCTCGTCCGTGAGATGGTGGAGGCGGATCTGGCGGATCTGGCCTGCCGGCAAAACCAACCCGGAAGCTAATCCCCGAGTCATGAGAATCGGCGTCCATTGTTTCCCGCTGAAAGCCGACATCGGCGGGATGAAACAATATTTCCTGAGCCTCTTCGGCGAATTGCTGGAGCAGGATCGCGAGAACGAATACATATTTTTTCACAGCCCCAAAAACGTGGGCGAACTCTGCGAGCTGCCTTCCACGCGCTGGCGGGCAAGCGCCGTGGAGCTTACGAAAACCACGCGGGTCGCGCGCTGCTTGAAAGGGCTCGACCTTTATTTTTCGCCGTTTTGCGTGCTGATTCCCCGGCCGCTGCCGCTTCCCACCGTGGTGATGATCCCGGATAACCAGGAGGTGTTTTATCCTGATTTCTTTTCCGAGCGGCAGAAATGCACGCGCGCCTGGCATCACCAGGGCTCCGCCCGCATGGCCGACCGGGTGTTGACGATCTCGGAATTCTCCAAAGCCACCCTCGCGGAACATTACGGCGTGAACTCAAAAAAAATCTGCGTGGCCCCGCTCTGCACGGACCCGCGCTTTGGCCGGGCGCTGGAAATCGCCCGCCGCCCCGCCGCGCTCCTGCCCGAGGGGAAATTTTTGTTTTATCCCGCCAATCGCTGGCAGCACAAAAACCACGACACCCTGTTGCGCGCGCTGCGGTTGCTGGCGGTGGAAAAGGGAATCAAGCTCCCCCTGGTGCTGACGGGGCATGACATGGCAGACGGTTATCCCGTGGCCCGGAAAGCCGCCGAGTACGGCGTGGCCGACCAGGTTTTTGCGGTGGGGTATGTCGCGCCCGAAGAGCTGGCCTGGCTTTATGCCCACGCGGAGATGACCGTTTTTCCGTCGCTGTTTGAAGGGTTCGGCCTGCCGTTGGTCGAAGCAATGGCCGCGCGGTGCCCTGTGGCGTGTTCCACCGCCGGCTCGATGCCGGAAGTGGGCGGGGATGCCGTGGAATATTTTGATCCGCAGTCCGCTCCGGAAATGGCCGCCGCCATCGAGCGCATCTGCAAAAATCCCACGTTGCGCGAAATTTTAATCCACCGGGGCCGCGTGCGCGCCGCCGCCTTTACGCCCGCCCGGCTTGCAAAGGCGCATTTGCAGGCCTTCCGTGAGGCGCGGCAGGCGTTCAACCCGTTGCGCCATGCCTGGAATGCGCTCTGCTATCAACATTACCACGCCTGGACTGTGGGCCGGAAATACCCGCAGGAAATGGCGAACCAAAAAAAATAGGAATGCCTTTTTCGACCGCCATCCAAAGATTGTCCGAAATTTTCTGGCCGGAACCCGAGTTGGCGCAGGCCGACGGGCCGCTCTTTTCCATTGTGATCCCGGCATTTCGTTGCGCGGAAAAGCTGGAACGCTCTATTGCCTCGGTGCTTGCACAACCGCGCGATCTGTTTGAGTTGATCGTCGTGGATGGCGATTCGCAGGACGCCACGCTCGACGTGCTGCGCGCCCACGAGGCCGGGTTGCGCTGGATTTCCGAGCCGGACCGGGGCGTCTATGACGCGATGAACAAAGGGATCGCGCGGACCACCGGCCGCTACCTCTATTTCCTCGGTGCGGGCGATTGCCTGCGGCAGGGGGTGCTCGCCAAAGTCGCGCCGCACCTGCCCAAAACCCGCATCGGCTTTCTCAACGGCAACGTGCTGATGCACGACCGCAACCTCGTTTGGGACGGCCCCTGGACCGCCGAGAAATTCCGCACCCGCACCCCCTGCCAGCAGGCGATATTTTATGACCGCCGCATCTTCTCGCGCCACGGGCTCTTTGAGCAGCGCTTTAAGACGATGGCGGATTACGCCATGAATATCCGGTGTTTTGGCGACCGGCGGATCGAAAAAATTTTCCTGGATGAAATCATCGCCGACTACGAGGGGGCGGGCTACAGCGCCAGCGTGCGCGACGAGCTTTTTCACAGCGAACGGCCCGAGTTGCTGGAGCGGCACTTGGGGATAAAGCCGAAACGGAAGCGCTGATCGTGGTTGTTCTCCCGGGGAAAACGGGGCATGCTTGACTCATGTCTGCCGCCAAAATTGTCACCGCCGCCGAGCTCGCCCGGGTACGCGACACCCTCGCCGCCCAAGGCAAGAAACTCGTTTTCACCAACGGCTGCTTTGACCTGCTGCACGTCGGCCACGTCCGCTACCTCCAGGCCGCGCGGGCGCTCGGGGATGCGCTGGTGGTGGCGGTCAACGGCGACGCCTCGGTGCGCGCGCTCAAGGGCCCCAGCCGTCCCGTGAACCCGGAAAACGACCGCGCCGAAGTGCTCGCCGCGCTCGGGTGTGTGGATTACGTGGTCCTCTTTCCCGAAGTGCGCGTGACCGGTCTGCTCCGCGCCGTCCGTCCGCACATCTACGCCAAGGGAGGCGATTACACCCCGGACACCCTGGACAAAGAAGAACGCGTCGCCATTGATGCCGCCGGGTCCGAAATTCACATCCTGCCGCTCGTCCCGGGCCGCTCCACCACCAGCATTCTCGCCGCCGCATCATGCAAAAATTAGCCCCCCTCAAGCTCGGCATCCTCGGTTCCGGCAAAGGATCGAATTTCAAAGCCATCGCGGAAGCGATCGAAGAGGGCCGACTCAATGCCGAAGTCCGCATCGTCCTCTCCGATGTGGAAGACGCCGGGATCCTCGACTACGCCCGCGCCCGCGGCTTGCGCGCAGAGTTCCTCGCGCCGGGCCGCTTCCGCACCAAGCTTGAGCCGGAAGCGGAAGCCCGCCTCGTCGCCTTATTGCAAGAAGCGCAGGTCGAACTCGTGGTGCTCGCCGGATACATGCGGATGATCAAAGCGCCGATGCTGGAGGCGTTCCCGAGGCGGATCGTGAACATCCACCCCTCGCTGCTCCCGAAGTTCCCCGGCCTCGCCTCGTGGAAGCAAGCGCTGGAAGGTGGCGCGACCGTCACCGGCTGCACCGTGCATTACGTGGACGGCGGAATGGACACCGGCCCGATCCTCGCCCAAAGCGAAGTCCCCGTGCTCCCCGGCGACACGGCGGAAAGCCTCCACGCCCGCATCCAGGTCGCCGAACACGCCCTCTACCCGGCGGTGCTGGCGCGGCTGGCCGCGGCAAGATAGGGACGGCGCTCCACCATTCCCTGGGGGATTCCCCTTGCAATGCCACCGGGTTTTGCGCCATACGATGGGGTATGAAACTCCCCCGCCTTTTTGCCTTTGGATTTCTCGCCTTGCTGACCGGCTGCACCACCATGAGCCGCTCGGATAAAGAGCGCTATCAAGAGTTGAAGCAACTCGGCATCCGAGGGAATGATATGGAGACCAAGAGCCCGGCCGCAGCGGGCGCCTTGAATCTCCTTCCCGGGTTCGGGAATTTTTACCTGGCGGCGGGCACAGAGGAATCCGAACAATGGCTCTATGGATTCCTCAATCTTTTGACCTGGCCGATTTCGCCGATCTGGGGCATCCCGGAAGCCGTGATCGATGCGGGCACGATCAACAAAAAGGAGACGGTTTATTACTACACCTTCAGCCGGTCCGGGCAAAAGGAACTCGAAAGATTGAAGGCGGGCCAGAAATTCTAGGAAATAAGTTTAACCGGGGGGATTCCCCCCCTTGCGCATAGCCAAACCTGGGGTATTTTATACTCAGGAAGACGCCGCTGGTTCTTTTGAGGAGTTCAAAAAACTGCGAAAGAACTGGTTCCCGGAGAGAAAGTCAAAGGGAAGTAACAACGACGCCTTCCCATTTTTTTGTACCGGAGCGGAATTCGCCGCAAAAAGGCGCAAAGAGCGCAAAAAAGAAAGCCTACCCGCCCGTGATCTGGCGGCACGCTTTGACGGTATTGGCCATGAGCATCGCAATGGTCATCGGGCCCACGCCCCCCGGGACCGGCGTAAGGGCCGAGCACTTCGGGGCGACTTCCTCAAACGCCACGTCGCCGACGATCCGGTAGCCTTTGGCGTTTGCCGGGTCTTCCACGCGGTTGATCCCCACGTCGATCACCACCGCCCCCTCGCGCACGTGCTCGGCTGTGACAAACCCGGGGCGTCCGATGGCGGCGATGAGAATGTCCGCTTGGCGGGTAAGCTCGGGGAGATTGCGCGAGCGGGAATGGACGACCGTGACCGTGGCGTCGCCCCCTTTGCCTTTGGCCATGAGCAGCAAGGCGAGGGGTTTGCCGACAATCATCGAGCGGCCCAGAATGACCGCGTGTTTACCCGCCGGGTCGATGCCGCTCGCCAGCAGCAGCCGTTGGCAACCGAGCGGCGTGCATGGGACAAAGCCGGTGGGATCGTCCAGCGCGAGCTTGGCGACGTTGACCGGGTGGAAGCCGTCCACGTCCTTGCGCGGGTCAATGGCCGCAACCACCGCCGCCTCGTCGATGTGCGCGGGCGGAGGCGATTGCACGAGGATGCCGTGGATGGCGGGATCGGCGTTCAATTGGTGGACGAGCGCGACGAGCGCTTCCTGGGTCGTTTCCTCCGGAAGCTCGTGCTTCACCGAGTAAATCCCGAGTTCCTTGGACATTTTGTCTTTGGAGCGGACGTAAGCGCGCGAGGCAGGGTCATCCCCCACCAGCACCACCGCCAGTCCGGGAGTGATCCCCTGGGCCTTCAGCGCTTCCACCGCCACCCGCGTCTCCGCGTGGACTTCTTGGGCGATCCGTTTGCCGTCGATCAATTGCATAGGCACGCATTCAAAAGAGCTCTATTTGTTGTCAGAACTTCGATTCCGCCATTCATAAAATCTCCATCGTGCGTTACAAGCTTCCATCCGTTGTGGCGACACGTTTCGGCAAGCAAGCCATCGTTGAAATCGTTAATGCCGGATTCGAAATCAGAAAGGATTTGCGGAATATTCGCACGGGTAAAGGGGTGGTCATGCCGCGAGCACAGCCCCAGTATGGCATTGGCAAAGATGGCGGCACCTTGCCCGACAGAAACGAAATCAGAGGATTTCCGGAACTCCTTGAACTTGGGGTATGTCACTTTGTGTAGGGCCTCCCATTCGATACGGCAATAGCGGTTGATATATTCGCTTAGGACCAACGCATCCAGAATAACCCGGGAACCGGATATGAGCATCCCTTTGAGCGCCTTCGAATAGGCCAACCCCGCCAGTTTGATGCCGTCTGAAGGAGCGGGATGCAAATAAAGCCAAACGTTGGCATCCAGAAGAAATGGTTCGTCTTTTTGGAACGAATAGCCTGCTAGGTTGTAGGCTTTATTCTTCATCTCCAAGCTCCTCTTTCCATGCCCTGTCAAAATTCTTGCGATTTTTAAAGTAGAGCAGCGCGTTGGCAACCACCCGTTCGAGTAATTTTTGATCTTCCGACGTCATATCCTTGAGCGATAACAACTCGTCGATACGCTCTGCGGGCAATTCCCCGTAGATCTGTCCCACGGCGGCATTGAGAAAAGCGGAGATGATCGTCTCCATTTTTTCAAAAGAAAGCGCCACCTTGCGCCCGTCGCGCAGCAGGGGAGCGATTTTTTCGTGAACAACTTGCCCATCTTCGGCAGACACCCCGAGCGGGCTACCAATGATGTCGTAAATACGAACTGTAATTTCCTCATTCATAAAGCGTGCGTTGTAAAAATGTCAATTCTTGGCCCCTGGCTCCGACGTAAAGCGGTAGGAGCGAGGATCGGACGTGTTGATCTCGAAGTTAACCACCGTTCCAGGAAAATCGGCGCTCATGGTGGAAAAGGTTTCTTTGCCATTTTCAAATACATAGCATCCCATCCGGGAGGCAATCTGGATTTTCCCTTCATTGAGGCTAAAAAAATCCTTGAGCAGTTTTAGGCCTAAACCTCCAGGTTCCTTGCCTTGCTTGGTGGTATTGCCGCCAACAAGCGCCCATCGGATGGCTGCCGCAGATGAAATCTTGTCGTTTTGGAAAAAGCGCCTCACGTTTTCACGGATGCCGATTCCGGCATCAGCCAAGGTCAGTTCCAGTCGCTTCTTCGTAGGGAAACTCTGGCCGCAGACGAAAACGCCAAACCGGGACTCGGAGTGCGTCACGGCGTTTTGGAATACCTCGAATATTTTTTGTTGGAAGGCCCGTTCGAGCCGTTCGCTCATCTTGGGTACTCCCTTGCCTTGAAGATGTCGCCCAAGGTATTCAGCAAAGAGCCCCTTTTCTGCTAGAGGGATGCGCTGGAAGGGGAGCGTGGTCTGCTCGCCGTCATCGAGGGCGGGGTAGCCATATGAAGCGAGAAATTGATTTTGGCAAAGCACGCTCTGTATCCCTTTGGAAAGGGAAATAAGTTCCACCTCATTGAGACGATCTGTGATGCGGGCAAGGATCGCACCAAGGGGCGCAGCCATGTTGGCATCAAAAAATTCACAGCTACTAAAATCCACCGAAACCCTCCGGGCAAAAAGATGCTCTGTATGGCCCGCCAGTGAGGCAAGGCACTCAAAGCCTTCTTTGGTGCTGAGGATGGTTGGGAGTGAATATTTCACGGCGATGGAAACTAGGGCATTGCAGCCGCAAGAAGAAGCAGCGTCCACTGTAGTTTTACAGGAGTCTTCTCAGAAGCCAATGCCATTTTGCCCCCAGCGGGGAAAATACACGCTCTACGCCACCACCTTGTCCTTTGCCCGCTTGCGGGCTCCGGCCTCGAGGATCTTTTTGCGCATGCGCAGACTCTTGGGCGTCGCTTCAACGTATTCGTCGGGGGCGATGTATTCGAGCGAACGCTCCAGCGTCATGACGAGCGGCGGCGCAAGAGCGATGCCTTTGCCGTCGCCTGAGGAACGCATGTTGTTCAGGCGCTTGGCACGGCACGGGTTCACGGGCATGTCGTCGGGCCGCGCGTTTTCGCCGATGATCATCCCTTCGTAGATGTCCACCTGCGGCCCAATGAAGAGGCGCCCGCGTTCCTGGATGGTTTCCAGGGCATAAGCCGTGGAGATGCCGCCTTCTATGGAGATGAGCACGCCGTTGTAGCGGGTGGGGATGTCGCCTTTGTAAGGGGCGTATTCCTTGAAAAGATGCGACATGATGCCGTGGCCCTTGGTGCAGTTGACCAGGTCGGTCTCAAAGCCGATGAGGCCGCGCGTGGGGACGTCGGCCTGGACGGTGACGCTGTGGGCCTGGTGGTCCATGCTGACGATGTCGGCTTTGCGGCCCGCGAGGCTTTGCAAAATATCGCCGAGGTTTTCGTTCGGCACGTCCACGTAAACGGTCTCGATCGGCTCCATCAGGTTGCCATTGTCGTCGCGGTGGAAAATGACCTCGGGCCTGGAAACCAGAATCTCGAAGCCTTCCCGGCGCATCTGCTCGACGAGAATGGCGATTTGCATTTCGCCGCGTGCCTGGACTTCAAAATGACCTGCGGCATCGGTGTCGCTGAACAGGATGGAGACGTTGGTGCGGGTCTCGCGCACAAGCCGTTCGCGGACTTGGCGGGCGGTGAGCAGCTTGCCTTCGCGACCGGCCAGCGGGCCGTCGTTGATGCAAATTTCCATCGTGATCGTGGGCGGGTCGATATCCACGAAGTGCGGCGGCATGCGTTCTTCGGTGTCAGTGAGGGTCTCGCCGATGAACACGTCTTCAAAGCCGCACAAGCCGACGATGTCGCCCGCGCTGGCGTGCTTGACCTCGATTTTTGCAAGCCCCTGGTGGCTGAAGAGCGCGGTGACGTTGGCCCGTTCCCGGGTGCCGTCCTTGTGAATGCAGACGATGGTGTCGCCGACGCTCACGCGACCGCTGACAATCCGGCCGTAGGCGATCCGGCCCAGGTAATCGGAGTAATCCAGGTTGGAGGCGATCATCTGGAAATAGGAGACCTCGGACTTCGGCGGCGCCGGGATGTGCTTCACGATCGCTTCAAAAAGCGGCTGAAGATTATCCGAAGCCTGGCCCACCTCGTTCATGGCGTAGCCGTCGCGGGCGCTGGCATAAACGACCGGGAAATCGAGCTGCTTGTCGGTGGCGTTGAGCTCGATGAAGAGGTCGAACACCATGTCGAGCACCTTGTGCGGCCGGGCGTTTTCGCGGTCGATCTTGTTGATGACCACGATCGGTTTCGCGCCGTTCTCCAGCGCTTTTTTCAAAACAAACTTGGTTTGCGCCTGCGGGCCGTCATGGGCGTCCACCACGAGCAACACCCCGTCCACCATCTTCATGATGCGCTCCACCTCGCCGCCGAAATCGGCGTGCCCCGGGGTGTCCACGATGTTCACATGGTAGTCGTGCCATTTGTAGGCCGCGTTCTTGGCGCGAATGGTGATCCCCTTTTCGCGTTCGAGGTCCATGGAATCCATGATCCGCTCTTCGCTGGCGATGGCTTGGTTGGCGCGGAAGGTGCCCGACTGCTTGAGCAGTTGGTCCACCAACGTGGTCTTGCCATGGTCGACGTGCGCAATGATGGCGATGTTTCGGATGTGCTCCATATCAATAATCTCAGGATTCTCGTTCAAAAAGGCCGGGAATATGGGGGTAGAACCGCCCGGAGTCAACGGATTAGAGTGCTTAACCGCACATCTCTTGTTGACAAGTGCCTTCCGGGAGGTCATTTTCCGCCTCCTTTCAGTGTCCTAATACTTTTGAGATAAGCCATGGCCAATACCAAATCCGCCGCCAAACGCGCAAAGCAAACCGTTGTTCGCACCGGGCAGAACCGCACTGCTTTGAGCGCCATCAAGACCTACACCAAGAACTTCGACGCCGCAATTAAGTCCGGCAAGAAAGACGAGTCCAAAGCCAGCCTGCAAGTGCTGGTTTCGGCGCTCGACAAAGCCGTCAACGACGGCCGCGTCCACAAGAATCTGGCCGACCGCCGCAAAAGCCGCCTGGCCAAGAAGGTCGCCGCCCTCGCGTAAGGCGGGCGAGGCTCCGTAACAACTTTTTCGAGCACAGGTTCCGCACGGGACCTGTGCTCGTTTTGTTTCACAGTCGGAAAGAGGATGGGCCGCAAAAAGGCGCAAAAAGCGCAAAAGAAGAGATAGGCACCCTCTTGCGCTTTTTTGCGGCTATTTTTCCTTTTCGGCGAAATAGTTTGCCACGCCTTCGGCCACCGCGTCGGCGTATTCGCGGTAGAGACTTTTGCGTTCCACGCCCTCAATCGTCTGGGTCCCGGGGTAATCCCCGAGCTGCACCCGGTCGAATACCGCCTGGCTATTCATGACATACGGCTCGCAATAGACCACCGGGCAGCGGTACAGGCGGCTCGCCAGCAAATTGCGCGTCCAGACGTACGGACTTTCGGTCGTCCGGGCCTTCCCGCTATGGTATTCATACGGCGGCAGGCCGGTGGCGCGGGCCAGTGAAACGGCCACGCGGCTGGAGAGCGGCAATTCGACGCGCGCCGAACGGCTCAGGAGTTTGAGCAGCATCTCGTGCCGGATATCCGCCAGCGCGAGTTCGCCGGGATGGTAGTTCCCGTTGACCAGCAGATGCAGATGGTTTTTGTCGGTGAGTTGCGGATGGGCCGGGTCGCCCCATTCCTCGGCATTGCAATGCAGGCAGATCACCAAATCCGGCTGGATTTTTTGGTTGATCCGCTGGGCGCGCGCCCGGATTTCGCTGATCCGGTAAAACAACAATTCGCTCTGCCACTGGACGGTCTGGCTTTTGAGCGGATCGTTGGGACCATCGTAATGTTCGCGGGGATGTTCGATCCCCTCGCGCGCCAATTCCGCCTTGGCCTCGCGGCGCAGCGAGCGCGGGCGTTCGCCGGTCACCGGTTCGGACCCTTTGCGCACCTGAACGACCTGGGCTCCCAGCGCGGTGAGGCGTTCGGCGAGATGTTGCGCAGTGAGCCAGACCATCTCGCCCTCCATCACCGGTGCCGTGTCGCCGATCTGGAACCAGCGCTCCTCCATTTTGGCCCAGGAACCCCCCAAGTGACCGGGATCAAGCGCAATCGTGTAGCCCGCAAGCGGTTTGCCGGGCACGCTTTTGCGAGCGCCGGGGGGCGTCCAATAGCGGGGCACGGGCGCGGCGGCATCCGCACTCTTGGCAAACTCCAGCCGAAAATCGGTTCCCCGCTCGCCGGGTTGATGAATCCGTGCGGCCTCTGACCCCACCTCGATGCACTCCTTCCACGCCCCGCCGGGGGCATACACCGTGTCGAGCAAGCGCAGGAAGTCCGCCCGGGTGATGGTTTTTTGGAAAGGAGCGAGGTCCGACCAATCGGGCGCTTTGGCGAGCACGCTCACGGGTTGCGAGGCGCGAGCCCATCCCAGCAAGACCACGGGGGCCAGGAAAAGAAGAAGGAAATGGCGCATCTTGAATAAAATCGTTTGTGGAGGGTCGGGGTTTTCCGCTAAGGAAACTCTATGTTACGAATGATGTTCCTGGGGGATGTGGTGGGCGAACCCGGACGCCGCGCCGTGATCGACCTCGTGCCCGTGCTCAAAAAAGAGTATGAACTCGATTTCGTCATCGTCAACGGCGAGAACGCCGCCGGGGGGCGCGGCATCACTCCGAAAATCACCATCGACCTGCTGCGCGCGGGCATCGCGGTCGTCACCACCGGCGACCACGTCTGGGATCAGAAAGAAATTTTCAACTACATCGACACCGAGCCGCGCCTGCTGCGGCCCATCAACTACCCCGAGGACACCCCCGGCCAGGGGAGCGTGATCCTGGAGACTCCCAAGGGCAAAGTGGGGGTCATTGATGTCCAGGGCCGCACCTTTATGCAGCCGCCGCTGGAAAATCCGTTCCGGGCGCTGGACGCCGCGCTCGCCAAAATGCGCGAGGAAACGCCGATCATTTTTGTGGATATCCATGCCGAGACCACCAGCGAAAAAATCGCCGTGGGACGGTTTTTGGACGGGCGGGTTTCGGCGGTCGTCGGCACCCATACCCATGTGCAGACGGGGGATGAGCGGGTGTTCCCCGGCGGCACGGCCTTCCTGTGCGACGCCGGGATGTGCGGCCCCACCGAGTCGGTGCTGGGACGGGAAATCGAGCCGATCATTGCGCGCTTCATCACCAACCTTCCCGCGACCTTCCCGGTGGCCAAAGGGCCGGTCGCCCTCAACGGCGCGATCATCGACATCGACGAAACCACCGGCAAGGCTCTAAGCATCCAGCGGTTTACGCGGGTGGTGGAGTAGGCTTTAGCCGCAAAAAGGCGCAAAAAGCGCAAAGGGGGCGGCCCGGAGGCCGTGATCGGAACCAGGTGGATCGGCCGCTCCGCGGGCGATTCCGGGAGCGCGCGTCGAATCCGTTTTCTTTTTTGCGTCTTTTGCGCCTTTTTGCGGCTAATTCTTACCCCGGGGGCCACGCCATTGCCCGCCCGCCGAGCAGGTGGATGTGCAGATGCGGCACGCTCTCCCCGGCGTCGGCCCCGTGGTTGATCACGAGCCGGTAACCGCTTTCCGCCACGCCCAGTTTCTTGGCGATCTCTTTTGAGGCGACCAGCATGCGGCCCAGGAGTTCCGCATCGCCGGGGACGCTGCCGCTGAGGCCCGGGATCACCCGCTTGGGGACGATCAAAACATGCACGGGCGCTTGCGGGTTGACGTCTTTGAAAGCAAAGAAATCGTCTTCTTCATGCACGATGGCGGCGGGGATTTCGCGCCGGGCGATTTTTTCAAAAATTGTCATGCTTTTTTTTACCACGAGCACGAAGTCTGCTGAAGAGAATAGTGCGTGAGGACGCCGGTCTCTTCCCCCTCCCCCGGGTCGGCGTCCTCACAAAGTTTTTCCGGCCCCCGTGCCCTCCCGTTCCCCAACAGCGCTTGGGAATGGAGCCGTATCTTGCACTTTGCCGCCAGCGGGGTAAGCTCTCCCTCCCTTCGCCATGCCCAAAGTGCTCATTAAAACCTACGGCTGCCAGATGAACGAGCGCGACTCCGAACAGGTCGCACAGATGCTCATTGCGCGGGGCTTTGAGATGACCACGGACGAACAGGCGGCCGATGTGATCCTGCTCAACACGTGCAGCGTACGCGACATGGCCGAGCAGAAGGCGCTCGGGAAGATGCGCCTGCTGGCCCATCACCACAAGGGCCAGGGAAAGGTGCTCGGGTTTCTCGGTTGCATGGCGCAAAGCCGCGGAGCGGAACTGGCCAAAGGGATTGCGGTGGATTTGGTTGCCGGGACGCAAAAATTTCACCGGGTGGCCGATTACGTGGAGGAACTCCTCTCGCGCAAACGCGGCCAGTCGATGGACGACGCCCGGTTTTCGATTGTCGATGTGGAGGAGGAACCCGGCTCGCAGGAGACGATCCGCGACCACACCGTGCGCCCCCGGCAAGCGTCGGCATTTGTTTCGATCATGCAAGGCTGCAACATGCGCTGCACCTTTTGTATCGTGCCGCAGACACGCGGGGCGGAGCGCAGCCGGTCCATTGCCGAAATTGTTCGCGAAACCGAGGCGCTGGTGGCCCAGGGCGTCAAGGAGGTGACGCTGTTGGGTCAAATCGTCAATCTCTACGGGCGCCATGAGCTGGCAAAACGGGACGGCAAAACGCCCTTCGTGCAACTGCTGGAGGCGGTGCACGCGGTGGAGGGGTTGCAGCGGCTCCGGTTCACCTCGCCCCACCCCATCGGCTACAAGGCGGATTTGATCGAGGCGTTTGGGCGTCTGCCGAAGCTGGCCGAGCACGTCCATCTCCCGTTGCAGTCCGGCTCGGACCGGGTGCTCAAAGCGATGCACCGGGGCTACACCGCCGAAGATTACGTTCAGCTCGTGGACCGGATGCGCGCGGTGCGGCCGGATCTGGCAATTACCACGGATATCATCATCGGTTTCCCCGGCGAGACGGAGGCGGATTACCAGGCCACACGCGCGCTCGCCGAGCGGGTCCGTTTCGACAACGCGTTCATCTTCGGCTATTCCCAGCGCAAGGATACCCCCGCCGCCACGATGCCGGGCCAGGTGGAAGATTCCGTAATCGAAGCACGCCATCAAGACCTGCTGGAACTGACAAACGGGATCATCAAACAAAAGCTCGACCTGTTGGTAGGCGCGCGCGTGGAGGTTTTGTGCGAGGGGCCCAGCAAGAATAATCCCCGGCGGCTCACGGGGCGCACGCGCGGCAACAAGATCGTCCTTTTCGAGGGGGAGGAGCGGCTCATCGGCCAAATCCTCGAGGTGCAGGTGGAGCGGACCAGCGGGTTCTGCTTGTATGGCACCCCGGTTTAGCGTTTTCTTCCCACGCGATGATTTACTCCTTTAGCTTATACACGACCGGGCTGCTGGTGGGTGCGCTTCTTTTGATTCTCCATGCGGTGGCGCTGCTCCACGCGGAGAAAGTCCGGCAATTCCTCCAGCGCCTGCCGCGCTCGCGGGAAATGGGGGCGGTGTTGCTGACCGTGGACGCCGCTTGGGCGCTGACGCTGCTGGCGCGGATGGACCTGGGCGAGTTCACGACGTATCGGCCGATTTTTCTCGCCATCACCGGGATCGGTTATTTTCTGACGCTCAATTTTGTGGAGGAATTTTTGGCGGTGCGGGCGCTGGGAATGCTCCTGCTCCTGGCGGCGGAACCGCTGCTGGAAGCGGCGTTCTTGCGGCCCGAGACGAGCCGTTTGCTCTTGAGCGTGCTGGCGTACGTTTGGGCCACGCTGGGACTTTTCTGGGTGGGCAAACCGTACCTGCTCCGGGACCAGATCGCATGGGTTTGCAAAACCGAGACGCGCTGGCGCATCGCGGCGCTGGCGGGCGCGGTCTATGGACTGGCGATTCTGGCTGCCGCGCTTACGCAGTGGGGATAGACCGGGGGGAATTTAGAGCATTTTCGTTTGACGTTGTCGCATTGATTGTGCGCTGAAAGCGCAAGGGAA
>CAIYQA010000412.1 GCA_903928175.1 uncultured Spartobacteria bacterium
CCCGCGGATAGGTGGATGGGAGGCGCCTGAGACTGAGGAAGACGAGAAGCTTCAATGGGGCCGCGGGTGTGAACCCGCGGATAGCTCCTTCTCTTAACTGCCTTAATTTCAGCATTCCAAACGGCACTTTGCAAGCGGCTGTTTGCGCAGAAGCTCAGGCGGCTTGCCAAACCACTGGTTTTCTTTGCAACTCCCTGCACATCAACATGCGAGCGGTTACCCTTATGCCGCTCCTCACCTTCCCGCTCGCGTTGGGTTGTGTTTGCCCTGTGCATATTGGAAAGCTCCAGTTATGGGCACAATATGCCCAGTATATGGTTGATTGTCAAAGACCAGCGCCTCCCTGCGAGAGCACGCACGGCGCCGGTCCTTCACCCCTCCTGCGCGGCAGGAAAGGCTTAACTCAAACCACGTAACAGGGCGAGTCGAATCGCGTGTAGGGCAATCCGAGCGCCGTGATGACCCGGTCGCCGCGCCCTTCCGACGGCCCGAGCGATACGAAAAGCGCCTGGTCCTCCCCTGCGTTGATCACCTCGCTCAATTCCCGTTCCAGTTCGATCTTCTCCGAGGGCGTCAGATCGCATTCAAACACTGAGTATTGGAGATGGTCGCCGTAGTTGCGGCAGATTTTGAAGACCCGGCGCAACCGCTTCTCGTCGGCGATGTCATAACAAACCAGGTAGGTGTTTCTCATGGCCAATGCGGAGGGTAATCGACAGCGGCCCTACCGGGTGATAAACGGCGGGTATTCCGGGATCTCGCCGGTGAGATAGCGGGCTAGTAGCCGGAATTGCAGCTCCAGCACGCGCCGGTAGCTCACTTTGTAGTCAAAAAGCGGATGGGTGATCAGCGCGCCCATCCGCTGCTCATACACTTGGAAAAACTGCTTCCTGCCCGCCGGGGTCAGGTTCACCGCTTGCCCGGCCTGGACGAAGTGCTTTGGCAAGATTTGCCGGTTGTTGACAGCGGTGAGCACGACCGACTCGGCGATCAGCGGGCGAAACTCCTCCATCACGTCCAGCGCCAACGCGGGCCGCCCATAGCGCGGTTGATGGAAGAATCCAACATAGGGATCCATTCCCACGGCGAGCGCAGCCAGGGTGCAATCCTTTGCCAGCAGACTATAAGCCAACGAGAGCATGGCGTTGATGGGATCCGTGGGCGGTCGGCGATTTCGCCCCGTGAAGCTGAAACACATCGGAGTGCCGCCTGCGCTCTCTGCGCCGGGTTCGCCCTCGGCCTTCAACATCCCGGCGAACTGGCCGAAATAGAAGCTCGCCGCTGCGCCCTCCGTTCCCAGCAGCGTTTCGAGCGCCTCCGCTTCGAGCGCCGACTCCGCCATCGTCTTGAGTTTGGCGAGGACGGGCGCTGGCGGTTCGAGATGGTTGCGCATCAGCATCGTGCGGTGGTTGCGGATCTTGCCGTGCACGAACCGCCGTGCCAGCGCCAGGCATGTTGTTGGGTCTCGACTCAACCGGAACTGCTCCATCCGGGTGAAAACGTTTTTCAATTCGTGCCCCCGCGTGATGCCGTAGAACCAGCCGCCCATGGAGAAGTAAGTCACCGGGATTTCCAGTTGGCAAAGCATTTGGATGGCCTGCGTGGAAATCTGGATATTACCGAAGAGCGCCACGTGCGACACGTCGCCCGCACGGACTTTTTCCAGCGTCTTCTCGGCTTCCTTCACTACGAGCAACTCCTCCGTGCAGCCAATACGCAGCCCTGGCGTGTTGAGATGCAGCACGCGCTTATCATCACGGGGAGCCATGAGACGGCGTGGCGATCCCTCCGTTCCAGCTTGCTTTGCTTCGGACAACAGGCGCGTTTCATCCGGAAGGCAGACAGAATTGAGCGAACAGCGCACGCACTTTGGCGAGGCGACGAGCGGCGGCGGGATGGGTTCCGTAGCGGTTCTGCGCGCGGCGGCAATGCGTTCGATCACCCACGCCTCCAGCTCCGGCGTCACTTCCAACGGCACGCGCTGCTTTGTGCCCCGGTAGTAGATAATCCCGCGCTCGCAGCGGTAGCCGTTGTCGCGCAATATCAGCACCTGCAAGCCGAGTTGCATCCGGTCCGTGTCCCAGAGTTCCACGCCGTGCTCGCCCTCGCGGGGGGAGCCCGCTTTGTAGTCCACCGGGCAAACCTCCGTTACGCAGAACAGGTCCGGAGCAGCCTCGTCCGCCGGAGCTGCGCGCATCTCCACCAAATCCAGTTTTGCAAGAACGCCCAGCCGCTCGGAGCCGAGCAGCGCCGAGCGCGAATGGATTGTCTCCTGCGCTGCCGCGTTCTCTGCCGGCGTTGGCGAAACCGGAGTTTGAGCCGAAGCCCCCGCGTCCCCCTTGGCTTCGGACGGATCGGGTTTGGCCTCCTTTGCTTTCGCAGCCTTGGCGGAGGGCGAAGGGGCCGCCATCGCGCCCGAACCGGCATCCACTTTGCGATGAATCGCCGCGCCGCGTAACGTGTCTGCGTTCTCCACGAACACCCCTTCTACATGCTCATAATAAAAGAGGCGCGGGCAATAAACGAACTCGTTGAGCAGCCGCGCGGGGAGCGGTTCGGGCGGGGACGCGGGTTGGTTCGGTGTTGGACTGCTGCTGTGATCTGCCGGGACGCTTGCGGCATCAGGGGGAGTATCGGGCGATTCCATCAGGACGGCATCGGGCCCGGCGGCTCCGCCGGACGCGGAAAAATCGACCACCAGCTTCCATTTTTTTGCCGAGAGCTATTCCAGCGGAGCAAACAATCCAAGTCCCACAAACCTGCCTCCGCCTAGACAAAGCGGGCCAGGAATTGCCAGCGGATGGCCCTCTGCATTCCGCCAAGTGATACGGACGTGAAGGCGCGAAAACCGACGCAGCTTTTCGGGGACGGCGTAGTGGGAAGCGAGATCGCTGCCGGGCCAGAATCCCGATCCGCTCCATTGCACGTCGGCATGGTGGGCCAACTCGTCTGAGAATCCGGCTTGCCGGATCGCTTTGCGCAGGAGGAGTTCGATCCGGTCGTCCAACTTGGTTAAAAGCTGCTTTTGCTCTGCTGATGCAAGCGGCGACTGATTCGATTCGGCCATCGCAGAGAGCCTTCGGCGATAATGTTTCGGGTCATCGTAGCCAGGCAGAATCACAGGGGTCACCGTCGCCCAAGAAGCGGATGGCGTCACATACTCCTGAACGATCTTTTCCGAATCAGGAATGCGCGAGAGCAAAGCGATCTGCTGCCGGGACTCCTCTTCGATGAGCGCTTGCCCTGAAAGCATTTGTCCGAACGCCAACATCTCTTGCCGGGAGCAACCGCGCAACCCGGTTACCAGAAAGCGCCGGATGCTGCCGACAGTCTTGGCGCGCCCCGCCCCACGGAATTCGATGCTGGGCAAAGGAACGAAGCCAAAGCGCGGGCCATCGACGGGAATATGGGCTGTGCCTTCCGGTTCGCCATGGCCGAGAACCATGCGATTGGATTTCTCTTTTGACCATCCCAAGGCCGCCGTGATCGAGGTGGCACCTGCGGCATGGCGCACCATTCCGGCAACACGCATCCCGTTGCGGACGGGATCGAAGGGGCGAAATCCGCTGCCGTCCATTTTCAGAATGCTGAAGGCTACGAATGGGACGCGGGGCGGTTCGTCATCCCGCCGGTAGGCTGCGAGGCGAAAGGCGGAAAGCGGCGGCACGGGTTTGAAACTGCCCCCGCTCGTGCGACTCAGAAATGCCGTGTGTTTGCGTTTCAAATCCTCCAGCGTGCCTGTGACCGGCACGCATAGCAACGTGCCCGCGTGGTCTTCTGTCGCCCGCCAGCGTTCACCACAAAGGAGCGCAACGTCCGCATCGCCGATCACACACGCCTCGGCGGCCACCATGTCGATTCCCCAGCCCAGATGGGTAATGGAACGCGCCGCCGAGCAGAGAATCTCACGGTGCGCGGCGAATCCCGGGTCATCGGCAGTGACGGGCCACAGGAAATGCACGGCGGTGTTTTTCTCGGGCAGCCAGGTGGGCCGGACATCTTTTTCCGTTCTATAGTCCGCAATACTTGCCTCGTTGCCGCGAGACCAGGATTTGGCAACGAGATCGGAAACATTGTCAGGAACATAGAGACGATACTTGTCTCCAGAGACACCGGCGGGAGCGATGATTTGCGGAACGGGCTGACTTTCGAGCCAACCCAGTGCTTGGAACGCGTGCTGGAGATTTTCACGCTCGTTCCAACGCGCTGCCGCTGCCGCAACCAGCGCCTGGTACAAGCGCAGGGGGGAGGGGGGCCACTCCGGTTCTCCCCCATCGCCACGTCCATGAAACGCCCGATCCAGAAACCGGACGGTGATGCGCAGGTGCTCTGACATAAGTTGAGCCCTTGTTATTCCGCTTTCTTTGTTTTCTTGGCTTTTTCCAAGTCGGCTTTCGCCCGCTTCGGATCAAAGGCAACAACCAAGGGCTCACTCACACAAAAAGCCTTTGCAGCGACCGTGGCGTAGTCCAGTGCCTGTTGGTGTGTGAGGGTTGCGGGGTTGCGGACTCCGCTTGGAAGCACCTCGAAAAATTCGCGGGGCTTATCGGGATCGAGAACCAGTAGACAACCTTGGCGGAGGTACCCGGTCTGCTGAGAGGTGAAGGCCGTTAGGGCGAGGCCTAAAATGTAACGGCGGAGCGCCAAGGTCTTTTCTTTGTCTTTGGCCACCAGAAGCTTCAAGGCAGCAAGGGAGAGGGTGGCGTCGCGCCGAATCCCACCCGTGGCCATGACTCCGCCGGGAGATCCCGTGGCGGGAACGTGAATAAAGCCGCGCTCGGCATAGGTGTCCTTGGTTTTCTTGTCAGCGGGTTCTTCGAGCAGTTTTGAAGCCACGTATTCGACGGCTGGCACGTATTGCGCGGACCGGGTGAGTTTGCGCACATTGAAGGCGCGGATGGTGGACGAGACAAGCCGAGGGAGTTTAGCCTGGGTATCGCGCGAATCCCACACGCCGAAGACCAACGAAGTTGGAGCGATCCGGGCGAGGGGTTCGACATCCCCCTTGAGCGCGGCCTTGAATGCTTCGCTCAGTGGCGCTTCCAACTCGCTGCACCGCACGATAGCATCTCCGGCCCGATGACCGGCTTCCAAGATGCTGACTTCCTTTTCGCCCGCTTTCACCGCGACTTGGGGAACGAGGTGATTGTATTTTTCCTCTTTGAAGATCGGTTCAATCCGGTTGGCTTGCGAGCCGACGCTGTCGATCAAACAGACGTTGGTTCCGGTGGGATCCCCGTCGATGTTGTATCCGCCTGCAAAGCCGTCTCCCGCAGCGTAGGTGGATGGGAAGGTGACGCCGTCCGGGCCTTCAACGGGGATGAGGTGTTCCCGGATAACAAGAGCCGCAGGGCTGTCGTCGGAAAGGTAGTGGTCGTATTGGGTGATATTTATCATGATGATATGGGTTTGGGTTTTGCTGTCAGGAAAGCTTTGTGTTTCTTCTGGCCCGTGCGGAACCAGCTTTCAAATCGGTAGCCTGAGGTGGATGGCAGGTGACCGCTCACGGCCGGAGGCAGCAGGATCGGTGGAAGGGGATTCGCCCATGTGTGATAGTCGTAGAGGCGCGTAACGGCAGTTGGCAGGGGTTTGCATCTCTGCAAGCCAACCAAGCACAAGAACTCCACTGCTGGAAATGCCGTTGTGGTGAGGCCGAGATCATTCGGCGAAAAACCGACGTCCCGCGAATGGGCATTCGGACCACGCCGGGCATCAAAATAAAACGGCTCGACCTTCTTGGTGCCATCGTCCACGTCATAGGCGATCATTCCAACGTCCAGCAAATCGGAAGTCTGAAAAACTTCTTTGC
>CAIYQA010000413.1 GCA_903928175.1 uncultured Spartobacteria bacterium
GCGATGAAAAACCGCAACGCCGTCCAGATTCCACGCATCCAAGGAATCACGATAGCAAGGTAATTGAAACCCGGCGGCGGATTTCACACCGGCACGACCATTCCCGACCGGATGAGCTTCTTGACCACTGTCAGGTAGAGTGCGAAATCCTGCGTATCGCCGGTTTCGCGCTGCATCTTCTCAAGAACGCTACGCATCGAGGCCGTCCCGTTCAGCCGCATCAGGAATTGCAGCAGCCACCCGTCGCCATCCCCGCCAAACGGCAACCCCCGGCTGCACCCCAGCGTGATGCGTTTTGCCGTCCATTCCGCCCCATCGGGTTCGAGAATCTGGTTCACCGTCACATCGGGATGACATTGCAGATGCACATCATAGAGCGTCTCGTCGGAAGGCAGGGCGTTGAGATAATCCTCCGCCTGAAAGATGCGATGCACATGATCCCCGCTGGGCCGGGTGCCCACCACCGCGTGCATCGTGTCGCTACGCACCCAGTTGGCGCCACCGCCGCGTTTGCGTAAAATCAGTGCGCCGGAACAGAGCCGGTGGATCCCCTCGCTCTCGTAGTATTCCAACCACTCGCCCAGCATCCGGGCATAGCGTTCTGGATCCCCCGCTTCGGTCTGCTTCAACCAATTGGCGGCATAGGTGATAGGCTCAGCGTCGGCGGAACGTATCAGCCAGGCATCGCAGCCGTTCGCATCCAGCCAGCGCCGCGGCCGAGTATCCCATTCCTCATCCTCTTTGTAAAACCAGTTGGCCAGCATCACCGCATAACCGCCTTCGTTCAGATGTTCCACCACGCCGCGCGCGACATGCTCGGAAACCCCGTCACCGCTCAGCCCGCCATCTCGATATAAATAACGGGAGCGGGGCGAAATCACAAACGGCGGATTAGCCACCACCAAGTCAAACCGCCGACCGGCCACGGGCTCAAAGAAACTGCCAGTGACCCACTCGATGTTATCGAGCCCGTTGAGGGCCGCGTTCAGCCTTGCAAACTCCAGAGCCCGTTCATTGAGATCGCTGCCCACCACGCGCCCCGAATGCCGGGCCGCCAGCATGGCATGAATCCCAATGCCTGTTCCGAGGTCGAAAGTGGACTCCACCGGAGTACGAATCGTGAAGTTTGCCAAGGTCACAGACGCCGGGCTCACCCCTGGAACGAAGTTGCCCGAGAGCGCTGCCCCTCCGCGTTCACGAACAGAAAAATCGCTCGCGCAGTAAAATCCCTCATACGGCACCAGCTTCACTGCGGCCTGAACGCCGTTCAAATCTTTCTCTTCCTCGTTGCGAGGTACAAGCAGGCGAGCCTCAGCTAACCTATCAAACACGGTGGGGGAGAACGCCTTGCGCGCGGTATCCACATCCACCGTCACCCCCAGCACAAAAAGCCGAAAAAAAGTGTTATAGGGTGTGGGCTCTTCTGTTTTGCGGAGCAACACGGCAACATCGGGCGACTCCGCCGGATGGTTCAAATTCAGGGTCGCAGCCAAGGCGTTTTGCGAGAAACCGGCCTCGGCCAGTCGCTCCCGAAAAGCCGGAAATCCAGCCCGCACTTTCGCTGATTTTAAGGAGAAAAGATGCACAATGCTAAATGTTGAAACCGAGTTCCATGGTACTTGAAAAAAGCAACTGCTAGGTCAGACTCATCCCCCAATGATGACCGTTGGGCACCCCGCGACGATCACTCCGCCATGGGCGGTCTGATCCCCAATACGAGCGGCAGGCATCCCGCCAATGATCACGGTCGCTGAACCTTTGGCGATAACATCGGGTGGCCCCACACAAACGCACATTTTTCCCACGGTGGCGGCGGGCATCCCCCCAATAATCACCGTCGGCACCCCGGCGGCAACAGGCCCGCCCACATGGGGCACCGTCCCCGTGACCATCGGGCAGGTGTGCATATCTGAGATTCTAGCGGCTGGTGGCATAGGTTTAATCGCTTGTCATCGGCATTATTTTATCTTTATCGCAACAATAAAAAGACTCGCGGCCAGTAAACCTAACAAGAACACCATAATCCACCTAATATAAAGATTGGGCTTGATAAGCAGAGATCTCGACAAGTCATTCGGATCATAAAATACGGTCACCTGCTTTGGCTCCATCGAGCCGAAATATGAGCTGATCCGGTTTGCACACATCACACAACGATTCTCATCACTCACTTTCGAGTTCTCAAACCGCTTATTGCCAACTTCATACGAGTAAATCGCCTTCACCTCGAAAGAAGGCGGATTGTGCGCACTGTTATAATATGGGATTTCGAACTTTAAAATCGCGCCTTGCGTGCTCTTCCAATGCACTGTGCAAACGCGCATGCTTTTGATACAGCCGATACATGCAACGACCGCAAAAAATATCCCAAAAAGTCCGATGATTGCCTGCCGGTTTAACGCTAGAATATCCATAACCATTTTCCGCGAACATTCGCCGCATAAACCTGAAAGCCCTGCTGAAACTGCCTTTCATCGGGTTCCGTATGGATCGCCGACATCCCGGAGGCCCATTCAATCCGGTAAACCAGCCCCTTCTTTACCGGAAACAACCGTAGTTGAGCTCTTGGATCGATGCAGCGACTGATGCGAAAGCGTCCTGATGTGACCTTTTCAATATCAGACTCGAACCCTGCCCTCAATTCAGCCATCGGTTGCTGCAATCGTTTGCTGGCGAATTCGATCCGAGGTTCCGCCAATTCCAATATCGCCTCTTTGTTCGCCGAGATGAACGCCTCCTCAATCCGTCTGTAAAGATCGAAGATTCCTTCCGTGGAAGTTGATGGCTCCGAGTAGCTCCAAGGCTGCTTTTCAGACAGCCACGCGCCAAACGGTGGTCGCGTCAGGCTAACTTCATAAACCACATTCGTTCTTTCGATTGATTGGTCCAGCCTTCTGGCGATCTGCTCCCGGGTCGGGGCGGTGGGATCAGGATGCTCAAAAATCAGCCCTTCGTTCCCATCGCCGGAATGGAGGAAAAGCTCCACCCGCGGTCGTTTCACTTCAAAAACTTGACCATCCGGGCTTAGGGTCACTTCGATGGGAATAGTACCCTCGTTCACCCAACAATTGATTCTCGATGAAAACGAGTGCCCTTTCTTTCTGTCCTCATAGAGATTATAATCGTTTACCCTGATCGAACAGAGTCCAGACGAAGCATGCACGTATAGCCCCAGCCCTTGAGAATCGTTTGATTTTGCCATATTCTGTTAACCAATTAGTGAAACCTTCCCATTTATGGGCCATCCATCATCGGAGCCTTGAAGAATGTCAACCTCCTTTTCGAAGCCCCATTTTCCTACCCATCCCGTATCCACTATAACCGAAACCGTTCCTTTGATTCCTTCGAATGTAAAAGCGCTGTAGTATAAGTTCGCCGCTTCACCTTCGCCCTTCACCTCCAACTTTGCGGCAATGCTGGTACTGCTCTCCATCTCCGCCTCAATGATCCCGGCCTCCACATGGACTCCCAGAAACATATCGCCAGTCAATTTTATGCTACCTGCCGGTTTCCAATCCGGCTTTCTCTCAATCTGTACGGCACCTGTCAAATCGCCGCCAATCCCGAAATAAAACGGCGGCCCATTGTCAGGAGGTAATTTTGCCTTAATCGCATCCCAAACCTCATCATAAATCGGTTTAAATGGAGCAAGTTGCGGTAAATAGGAAAGCGCACCGATGAGGTCAACCTTAAGTTTGACAGAAAACAGGGTTCCCTCCAACTTTACACCGAAGCCATAATACGCCTCCCAATACCGTGTAGCATCGCTCTTCGGATATTCGGTCCATTTTCCATCGAAGCTAAAGGTGATTTTTGGCACAGGCACCTGAACATACATCAGCCCATAATTAACATTCAATCCTTTGGCAGGATCCACGGTTTTTCCACTTACCTTCGATACAAAATCATTGAGATCGTTAATGATTGCGGCCACGTCCGGGTGTTTCTTAAAAAAATCCGTGGCATTCCAATTGATTTTTTGAGTATCATTTGGGTAAATGCGCAGTTGACCCGAAGCAATTTCTGCTCCGTTAGCATCACATGTGAAAACAAGGGGCGCTTCCCTAGGCGAAAAATGAAATGCACGAGAAATATCTGCGGCAGTAACGATGCTCAAAGCCTCTTTCAGTCCGGAAATGCTCGCAGGGCAAGACACAGGAATCTTTGCGGAACCATCCAATTGATACGATGGTCCAGAACATCCACACTGCTTATCACCTTCTGCAACGAATGTGATCGTGTCATTTGAACTCATTTCGGGAGGAACGATTTCCAAAACCCGATCCGGTGAACACCAACGGTTCTCGCGATCCTTGAACCGGATTGCTTTTACGCAAGGGCCTTTGACTTTTTGAACTGGTGGCTGTTGCTCTTTCGCA
>CAIYQA010000414.1 GCA_903928175.1 uncultured Spartobacteria bacterium
AACTGGAGTCGATCATCACGCCCCGCACACGGGCGATCATACCTGTGCATTACGCGGGGGTGGGGTGTGAAATGGATGCCATCATGAAGACTGCGCAGCGGCACGGCATCGCAGTGGTGGAGGATAACGCACATGGCCTGTTCGGCAAATACAAGGGACGTTGGTTGGGAACGTTCGGTTGCCTGGCAACCCAAAGTTTTCATGAGACCAAAAATATCACCTGCGGCGAGGGGGGGGCGCTGCTTATCAACGATGAAAGGTATGTTGAGCGTGCTGAGATCATTCGGGAAAAGGGCACCAACCGTTCCCGGTTTTTCCGAGGGCAGGTGGATAAATATTCGTGGGTTGATGTGGGTTCCAGCTATGTTATGTCAGATATTTTGGCCGCTTTCCTTTATGCCCAGCTTGAGGTTTGGGAAGGCATTCAAACCCGACGTCGCAGTGTTTGGCAACGTTACCATGAGGCACTGGCCAGTTGGTGTGCGGCGCATGGTGTGAGGCAACCAGTTGTTCCAGAATATTGTGAGCAGGCCTGGCATATGTATTACCTGCTGCTGCCATCGTTAAAAGCCCGGCAGGCATTGATTGCGCATCTAAAGGAGCGCAACATATTGGCGGTGTTCCATTATCTTCCCTTGCACCTTTCCGAATACGGTCGCTGCTGGGGCGGGAAGGTTGGCGATTGCCCGGTTACTGAAGATGTCAGCGACCGTCTCCTGCGCCTCCCCCTGTATAATACGCTGACCGAAAGCGACCAGGAAAGTGTGATTCAAGCGCTGCTCGGCTTTGATTGCGCATTATGAACGCCACGCTAACCGTAACGGCTATAACCGGCGGGAGATCTGTTTGGAACGTGTGGGTGGTGGCTATGCTTGCAATTGTAGGTATTCACCTATCCACTCTCACAAAGTCACCCACAATATGGCAGGACGAAATCCAAATCGTCGATTTTGGCCGGGTCTCCCTGGCTGGAGCAGACCAGTCATGGTCGGCCAATTGGAGCGCGCGCGGGCTTCCTGAAAAACCCTTTTGCTATATTGGGTGTGCAATGCAGGAGTTGAGTTACCGGGCCGTGGGGGGGAGTCTGGCCGGACCGCGTGGGGCCGCTCTTTTGGGGGCAATACTGGCATCCGGCGCCATGTTGGGATGGCTTCGAGCGCGTGGCCTTGATGGGCGCATTGCCCTCGCTTGTTCTCTTCTCTTTCTGCTCGATCCGGTTTTTGCGCAAGGCTATCGGGGGGCGCGTATCGATGCCTGGAGCATGGGATTCATGATTTTGGGGCTTTGGGTTATCCGAGCCAAGCTGATGAATGCGAGCACAGGAGGATGGAAATGGACTCCAAGGGCAGGGCATGCAATGGCCGCCGTTTGTGTAGCTCTTTCTGGTGCGTTTTGGGTTTCCGCGATGCTGCTGGTCCCGCTGCTCATCCACGAGTTGCTGTGTGATAGAGAGACTGATCAGCCGGGAAGTGGCTGGCAATACTGGTCACCGAGACTTCGAGATTTAATCTGGGTTGGGAGCCTCTCTTTAGTGGCTTTCGTCGTTATCATGCTCCCGATGTGGTTGGAAAACCGGCAAGCCCTCTCAGGTTTAGTGGCGTCCACAGCATCTGCTTCCGGTGGAGGATTCAGTAATCGTGAGGCGCTTGCTGCGTTGGCGGGGGCGTTTAAATACAATCCGTGGATATTGCTGATCGGCTGCGTCTGCTGCCTCAGTCGGAAGCGCTGGCCATTGGCACTGGCTTTGGCGTTGGCTTTTGCGGGGGCGTTGTACACGGGGTTCTACATCCACCGTGCAGTCTACTTATTGCCCTACCTTGTGCTCTCCATCGCGCTCGCTGCCGACCACTTGGTTCGTGCCAATGCGCCGAAGTTGAACCGTCGGCTTGCAGGTTACGCCATGGCCGCCATGCTTGTCTGGTCGGCCTGCATCACCCTTGGAGCCCGCACCGTTGTCGCTCTGAAACAGCGGGAGGCGCGCGATCACCAACGCCTTCTGGATTTGGCAACCCGTGTCATAGGGCCCGGAGAATACCGTGTGTACCTCGGAAGTTTGGAAGTCTATTACGCAGGAAGACAGTCGGGTTGGAAAATTTTCAAGATATTTCCCGACGTGCCCCCTGGCGACGGAATTTGGAACGGCCTGCTCAAGACCATGGATTTTGCCATCTATCGTATCAATCAGGTTTCCAGTCAGGAAGACGAGGCACTGCGCGCCTTGGGATTTTCAAGACAACGCTTCGATTGCGGAGAACGGAACCCCGGAGATGCCCCCAATAAGCTCAATCTTGCTTCTGGCTACGGGGCTTACTGGATCTATCGGAAAAAATAATTCCGCAGAGGAATGTTTACTGATGTCGGTATGACTGCCAAGAATCGTTGCTCTGGACAGCATATTGTCAACCTGTTTGGATAAATTTCACTCACTACAAATACTATAAAATGAAAATCGCCATCATTGGACTTGGATACGTGGGACTTCCTCTTGGACTTCAGTTCGCCCGTAGCGGCGTCTCAGTTGTGGGACTGGATATTGACGATGCAAAGGTTCAGCAACTAAACCAAGGTCTTTCTTACATCCAGCATATCAGTTCCGAGAGTGTTCAGGAGATGGTTCAGGCGGGCCGGTTCATCGCTTCGTCAGATTTCGCGGCGATTCAAACAGTCGAGGCCGTCATTATTTGTGTGCCGACTCCGCTGAACAAAAACCGCGAGCCGGACATTTCCTA
>CAIYQA010000415.1 GCA_903928175.1 uncultured Spartobacteria bacterium
ACACGATGCTGATGTCGGTGTTCACGCGCTTCCGGGAAATCGCCATTCTTCGGGTATGCGGCTTTTCTAAAAAGCAGGTTGCGGCGCTGGTTTTTGGCGAAGCGGCCGTGGTGGCCGGTATCGGCGTGGCAAGCGGGTTCGCCATTGGGCTGCTGGGGTTGCAGGCCATGAATGCCTCGCCACAGTTCCAAGGCTACGTACAGGCGGTGGTTCGGATGGATATTCTCGTTGCCATCACCGTGATCGCCTTCGCTACAGCTTTGGGTGGTGTGCTTTACCCGGCCTGGTACGCCTCGAAAATACAACCAGCGGATGCTTTGAGATTTGAATAATGATGAATCCTCACGACACTATTATTGAGGCGCGGGACTTGTGGAAGAGCTTCGACGCAGGGCGCATCCCGGTCATCCAGGGCGTGGACCTGAAAATTGCGCGCGGTGAAATGATGGCCCTGTGGGGCACCTCCGGTTCGGGCAAGAGCACGCTGCTGCATCTGCTGAGCGGGCTGGATGTGCCGGACCACGGTTCGGTTTCGGTGCTTGGGATGAACGTCTCGAGCGAGAAGGATTGCCTGCGGCTGCGTCGGCACCACATCGGTTTCATTTTTCAACTGCACAACCTTATCCCGGATCTCACGCTGGAAGAGAATCTGCGCATTCCCGCCATGGCGGCGCAAAAGTCGGCAACTGAAGTGAAAGCCAGGATTGAGCAACTAACGGAAGCAGTGGGATTGGCGCACCGGCTGCGGCATCGCGTTCAGGATTTGTCCGGCGGCGAACGCCAGCGGACAGCGATCTGCCGCGCTTTGATGAACCGCCCGGAAATTATTTTCGCGGACGAGCCAACCGGCTCTCTTGACGAGCAGACGGGCGCGGCGGTGTTCGAGCTTTTCAGCCGCCTGGTGGCGCTGGAAAAAGTTACGGTGTTACTGGCCACGCATGAGCGGCGATTTGTGGAGGCCTGTCATCGCGCGCTGCGGGTGAGCAACGGCAAGGTGACTGAATTATGAGATCAGAAAGGGAGATCCCAATCCAAAGCGCGTTTGCAGGTGAACTGCAAAAATTGGTGCTGCGCTACAGCCTTTCCTGGCTCGCTGCGGGCAGCATGGTCGGCTTGCTGATAGCCCTCCTGTTGTTTCGTCCCACGCTGGGAACCGCACTGGGCGAGTTCACCTATGGCCGCTGGGTGCCCGTACATTTGAATTTCCAGCTCTATGGGTGGAGTTCGCTGCCCATTGTTGGCGTGCTGCTCAAGGGCTTTCTGCGTCCCGGGGCTTCCGGGTTGCGCCAGGCAAATCTGGCATTGGGCGCATGGTCGATGGCGCTCGGGATGGGCGGTGTGAGTTGGCTGGCCGGGGAGACCAGTGGAAAGTTGTTTCTGGACTGGGCCGGTATGCCGCGCCTGCTTTTCATGCTGGCGCTTGCTCTGCTTTGGGCGGTTCTCGTCTGGAATTATCTGGCTTCCCTTTTCGGAACATCTGCACCGGGGATGCGAACTTCCCGCCTGATGGCACTGGTGAAAGGCATCCTGCTGGCCGGGTTGGCGGTCGTGCCGTGGGCGCTCTATCACGTAAGCCAACGTCAGGATCATCCGGCCATCGATCCGGGAACCGGCGGTCCTACGGGGTCGAGTCTGCTGATTTCCACTCTCGGGATCGTGCTGGTGATCATACTCATCCCCCGGCTGCTCTCTCTCCGGCGCAGACCGGATGCCGTTGTGCGGGGTTTCTGGATTTGGTTTGCGGCGGCAGGAGTCTATTTTCTGACATTGGACCACGGCAACAGCAGCCACAGGGATTGGCGGCAGATCGGCGCGGTGGCGATGCTGTTGGGCGGCGCGCCGACGCTCATTGCGTATCTGCGACAGTTTCAATGGAACGAAAACGCCAGGCCGTGGCTCACCGCCGTGCTCTGTTGGTGGGGTTCTCTGGTAGTGATGGGGTTCATCGTGTTTCTGCCGGGTGTCTTGGACCGCGTGAAATTCACGCACGCGCTGATCGCGCACGCGGATCTCGCCATGCCGGGCCTCGTAACGAGCCTCAATATGTTGATCCTCGCCCATCTCGCGCCGTCCTCTTCGGGGAGCGCGCGGGCCATCTTGGGACGGCCCGCCTTTTGGCTCTGGCAGGGGGCGCTCGCGTTGCAAATCGTGCTTTTGCTCGCCATTTCCGCGAGGGAGGGGGCCGACAGTGGGGAATTGTGGAAGCTGACAGGTCATGCCTCTTTATTCTTCACGGCACGGCTGATAACCGGGATTTCCATGGGGGCGGCCGCCCTGCTTTGGGTGTGGAGCGCGTGGACCGGAAAGGAGTCATCCTATGCACGCTAACTCAGGAATGAACACGGTGCCGCGGCGCGCGGTTGCCCTCATCAGCCTCATCGCAGGGGGAGGGGACTTTGTTGCGGGATTGCTGTTGGCGCTGGCTCCGGCGAAGGCCCTGGTGTTGATGGGAGCGCCGATGATGAAAGATTTGGTATTGATCCAGTTCGTCGGCGTGTTCGTGGCGTGCGTGGGAGCGAGCTACCTGCTCGGGTTGCTGAGCTGGCTCTGGACCGGCTCGTGGGCTCGTTTGCGCACGGTGTGGGAGTTGACGATCCTGTTCCGAATCGCCGCAGGAACTTTTGTGGCGCTCCAAATCGCCAAGGGAAATTTCCTATGGGCCTGGGCGAGCGTTCCGGCCACCGATTGGACGTGGGCGCTCGTTCAGGCGGTCCTGCTGCGGCTGGGCTTTTTTGATGAGGCGAGATCATGACAGCCTTTCGACAAATCCCATTTGCGCGACTCATTCCCAGCGTGACCATTGTCGTCGCGGTCTATATTTACTTTCTCATCTTTGCCCAGTTTGCTTTTTTGCGGCTGGTTCAAGCCGACGGGCTTGGTGTGGCGAGCCTGCGCTTTGTCATGGGAGCAATGGGCCTTGCAGGCCTTGCGGCAAGCCTTGGATCGGCGCGCATTTTTTGCAAGAGAGACATACGAGGGGTGCTGCTGGCAGGCTTTGCCTTGTGCGGCATTGCAGCACTGCTGTCGCTCGCAGCACACGGATTCGTGGTGCGGTGCGGGATTTCCGCGCTGGTTGGACTGGGCCTCGGAACGACGACCGTCGGTTTGGCTGCAAGCGCTCCACGGTTGTTTCCGGGCGCGCATCGCGGCGCGCAGATCGGTTTGGGGACGGGCTTGGCCTACGCATTCTGCAATCTCCCGGTGGTCTTTGAAGGGACGCCGGTGGTGCAAACCCTTATCGCCGCGGCAATGTGTGCCCTTGGGGCTTGGGGTGTCTTTATAAGCGGGTTCGAGGCACTCCCTGCGGCAGAACCGTCGCCATCGATTGCCGCTCCCGAAACCGATGCCTTTCCCTTCCTTGTTGCGGTTTTCCTGGCGCTGGTGTGGTTGGATTCAGCGGCATTCTACATTCTTCAGGCCACGCCGGAACTCAACCGGTTTGGCTGGGCTACCGCGCGGCTTCAATGGATGAATGCCGCCATTCATTTGCTTGCGGCCTGCCTCGGCGGGATTTGGCTCGACCGGGGCAAAATGACGCCCCTGCTTCTCACCGCTTTTGGCTGTCTTGCCGCTGCCGCCCTGCTGGTCTCTTCGCCGCACGCTTTCGCGGCGCAGAACACGCATTGGTTTTATGCCGCGGGCGTTTCACTTTATTCGACTGCGCTGGTATTCGCCCCCGCCGCGCCGGGGCGCAACCGAACCTTCGCGGAGGCTGCGCGCAGGGCCGGGGTTCTTTACGCCGTGGCGGGTTGGATCGGCTCGGCGCTGGGCATCGGCATGGCTCAGGATTTGCACCGGATTCCATTTTGGTTTCTTTGGTGTTCCGGCGGCCTTATCCTCGGCAGTCTTCTCTATCGTAAAGTGAACTCATGAACGATGAATCCAGAAATTCGGCTCCCTCCGTGACCCCAGAAATCCTGCCGCCGCTGATTTCCGGGCCGCGCCCGCCCAAAGCGCCTGGCATCAGACGGTTGGTGATCGTGATGGCAATGTGCGCTCTCGCCGTGGGTGTTTTCCGCACTTCATCCTATCGCTCCCGACTGAGCGCCAGCCTGGCGGGCGCTCAACCGAATGCCCTGCTTGGCCGGGAAATTTACATCGCGGAGGGCTGTATTCATTGCCATACCCAATATGTCCGACCAGGCACTCGAGATGAAATCCTTTGGGGGCCGGCAGCCGATCCGGCACGCATCCTGGCCGAGCAACCGCCGTTGATTGGCAACCGGCGGCAGGGGCCTGATTTGATGAACATCGGCAATCGGCGCTCGCCGGAGTGGAATCGGAGGCATTTGATGAACCCTCGGGCGCTCGTGCCTGCATCGCGCATGCCTTCTTACGCGCATCTTTTCGCGCAGGGGGATGTGCGTGGGGAAGCTCTTGTAGCCTACCTTGGCTCGCTCGGCGCGGATATGGCAGCGCAGCGGAAGCTCCAAATCCAGAAATGGCAACCAGCTTCCGATGCGTTAAAAATCGCCCCCTCAGCCATGGCGGCTCTCTACCGCGAGAACTGCGCTCAATGCCACGGGGAACGCGGAACGGGCGACGGACCTTTGGCTGACGAGTTTGGGGGTTCGATGAAATGCCGAATTTCCGGAATACCCCCGGGGGAGTTGACCCGTGTCATCAAATTCGGTATTCCCGGGAGATTGATGCCCGGACATGAAACCCTTTCGGATCCCGAGATTATCGGTCTTGCCGATTATGTTGAAACCCTGACGCGGCGCGAAAGGAAGCCATGAGAATTCTGATTGTCGAAGAT